>JAJXXG010001030.1 GCA_021781255.1 Acidobacteriota bacterium | reverse complement strand
GCAGCTCATCGGTAGTTCACAAAAGCACTCGTTCCGGGATGTGGAGATTCGCGTCATGTCCGATCTACTCGAACGCCTGGTCGGCGCGGAAGCGAACGATGGTCAATCCGAGAGGATTCACGGCCAATTCGTTGTTCTTGACTTGCTGCCGAAACACGTAGGTCACGCTGGCCGTCCATCGTTCCCGTTTGAGTTGCGAGTGATCCGCGGGATTGGTAAAGACCTTCTCAAACTCGATTCGTGCCGAATACGGCGATTGACGCAAATCATCAAGAATGACGTTCTTCACCTCCACATCCACGAATGGAAGTGAGGCATCTTTCACATAATTGGCGATCACGTTCTCTTTGCGTTCCTGTTCGATCACTGCGCGCTGGACGTCACCATTTAGGAAGTACAAAGCGCTTGTCTGGTCGCGTTCGATCGTGAACCGATTCCGTCCGAAATACAGTTCAGCCCAGCGCGTCAGATAGTATTTGTTCTCGGCTTCCTGCGGACGGTATTGGAAATTGCGATAGTCAATTGCTTCCGCACGCCCAACGTCGCTGATTCGCACGATGAAAGGGTGAACATTCGCCAATGCCATCTGGCTGTGATACACGAGCCCCGCGAGGGCGATACAGACGATTGCGAGGGCCAGTATGGTGATCTTCAAATACGTATTCATCACCAGAGGATCGCCATACTGTTCGAGGTAGCGTTCCGCTGCACGGGTGATGTCGGGAGAGGTGGCTGTGCTCATGGATTCCTTCCTCCTGCTTAGATCGCTCTGAGAATTGCGGCCGAGATCATTCCGCCCATTCCTCCGCCGTGTCCACCAGCGGAGCCGGAGAACAGGCTGACGGTCAGTGCCGGGATTTTGAAGAGGATGTAGATGTTCACCAGTACGAGGAGGATCAGCAATGGAAGCTCCTGAACCATGCTCCCCGGATCGGTGAAATTCACCATTTCCGTGTAATACTGCGCCAACAGGTGTGCAAGGATGCTCAAGACAGCAGCCGCGAGCACCTTGTAGAAGCAGAAGCCGATAAAGGCTCGGAGCCATCCCCAGAAAAGGAATTCCAATTTATCGAACACGAGAAACGGGATGAATATCGGCCCGAGGAGCCCGATTACTGCGCTTCCAATTGCCCCGTATGCAACTATTGCGCTGACCACTGCGGAGAACGTGGCAATCAGAACCTGGATGACGACGTACACGATGGCGTAATACGGGTTCATTACCGCCTTCAACATGCCCGGCCCTTCTGTCGATTGAGCCTGGCTGAGAGTGTTCTGGATCGACGTAACGCTGTCGTTCCCAATAATCGAAACCAGGTGCTGTGCGCCGCCGTTTACGAATCCGCGAAACGACACGCCGATTCCGGGGATGCTGCTGTCATAGAACCGGACAAATGTATAGGCGAAGGTGATCAGCATGAAGAAGCTGAGGAATTTGCCCACGTGAAAGCCCGTCCCGCCGTGTGCGGAAGCGAGCGACTCTTGTACGCCGAACCAAACGAGCATTATGGTCGCGAGCGCGATGCAGATACGCAGGCCCATGGCGTCGATGGTCGGGGACGCCGAGGCCGTGAGCGCATCGCATCCCTGCGTAATCCAATTCAGCACTCCCATAGATCACCTCGCCGCCTATCGTTCAATATGTGAGGGCGTTGGCACCGCCGTTGTAGGCGGTTGCAACGTGTGTCTGGTAGGTGTTCGTGTAATTGGTCGTGTCTTGGAAGCCGGCCTTCAGGCTGTCCTGGCGCTGCTTTTGGCCGACGAGCTGCTGCAAGGCCGATGCTTGGCTGATCTGATTGGATTCTTGCTGCTCCTGTATGAGCAAAATCAGAGCTTGATTGATCCGTTGCAGAGTCGCCAATTCAGTGTGCTCAGTGGGATCAGCCGATTGCGATGCACTGACCAGAGCGTTAATGTCCGTCTGGCGTTGTTGTGAGTTGGCGCGGATCACTCCGAGGGTCTGGATATTGCTGGTGGTAACCGAATCATTCAGGTCAGCCGTTGCGCCTTGAGCTGCAATCTGCTGTTGAGCGGGGGTACTGAGGCCGGTATAGCCGCTAATCTGGCCTGTCCGGGGAATCGACGCCTGCTGATAGGCGATCGAAGCTCCAGTACCAGTATTTACGGAGACCATCCATTGCCGTGAGTTGCCGTACGTATTGGCGGCCTGGTTCAGCATCATCCAATACGTCGAGGGCGATAGGAAGCGCTGATAGAGCTGCTGCGGAGCCAGCGACATTCGGTAGGCGAGGTTGTACGTCGCGATCGCGTTATCCGCGAGCTTGACGCTATTTGTGAAGATCTTCTCACCTTGTGAAATCTGTTCGATTGCATGGGCAGACTGCGTTGGGTCGTACACAATCCCCGAGCCGAACAGCTGCGCATGTGCAGGTGCGACTAGGGACAGACTGGTCGTAAGCATCGCGAGGATGCGCTTCATAGTGACCTCCGGTTTGTGCTTTCTTAGTGCTTGCTGGGCTGGTCTAGCTTGTTCGCATCCCGCTCCGCAGTCCTACAGACTTCGGTCGAGGTCTCCGACCGCATGCACTGTTGGAACTGCTCGCATACCGCACGTGAATCGGCAGGGTCGCACGCCTGTTGTTTCTTGCAGCCTGCCAGAGCCAAGAGGGATGAGAATAACAAAGAAGCCATGATGACCTTGAGCATGTCCACTCCTCAAAACGTTTGAGGGATTGTGTGGTTCTCGTACGCTGGCAACAACATGTCTTGCGTGAAATAGACCTTGACCCGGTGACCTTCACGGATCGTGATCGTTGGCGGGATCTGAATAAAGCGGTCGAGAATAGTGGTAGCCGACTGCGACACACTCGCGGAGGCACCTGTCGCGAACGCCTGTGACCCGCTGGTAGAAATTGTGCCGCCGCCCTGCTCAATCAGAGCCGCTCCCGAAACTATACCTAATGCGATCGAGGTCCCAAAAACCTGGAGGTAGTGATTGTTGACTTTGTCCTTGGCTCCTTCTTCACCTGCCTGGTCCAGACCGTGAAACTGATCGAGATCGACTGAATATCCATCTGGCATGATCAGACGGTGGAAAACAATCGCCATCCGGCGCTGTTGTCCAAAACCGGCAGCTCCGATCTTGCGTGCCTCCCCCAAAACTACTGTCCCTTCTGGCACGAGCACGTGCTGGCGATCGTGCGAATAGACGGGATTGGAGACGAGCACTTTGACTGGGCCGGGGGCATCGCCGTCCAAACGGTTCATCAGAATAGCGTCTAGGGTCGTGCCTTCGTAAATCACGTACGGCTGTCCCGTCGCGGCGTCAATATTGACCTCCGGCTTGCGCTGAGCCACTGTAGGCGCGACGGAACTCGCCTCAGCTTCGCTAGCAGCCTTGGGCCGGATCAAGCTCGACTCGATATTGGTTTCAACGGCTGCAGGAGCCTGCAGCTCGGGACCAATAAGAGCCGGGTTCGGGTTTGCTCCCGAGCCGATAGACGACTGCTGGCGCACGCTCGACTGATCGGCCGTTCGGGCGTAGACCAGATTGGAGGCAAATCGAGAGTTGTATGCCAGTTCTCGGTCCTTCGCCGCCAGTTGTTCCTCAGCTTGCGCGGCAGGAGATAACTGTTGCTGCGCGTAGGAGCCAGACTGCTGTGCACAGGGTGGACCTGGAACACATGGAGCGGATTGGCCGCCTGAGCCATAAGCCGCGGCGGCAGCCTGTTGTGCTGCAGTCATGCCCTGAAGTGCAGGGTCGGCTGCGGTTGCACTCTGCTGCGCCGCACGTTGCTGCGCCGCGGCAACCTGATTTTTTAGATCCTGAATGTTATTGTCCGTGGCATCCTGGAGGGTCGGCTGCGGAGGCTGCTGCTTTGTAGCGGCCTGCTGACCTGCCGGTTTCGGCACCGTCTTGCTGAACAGTGCCGCCGTAATCACCAGCGCCGCTGCACATAGGTACAGGATCGGCTTTACGTTCTTCTGAAACACGCCTTTAGGCTCAGATTCCATCCGACGCAGTTCCGGATCGGGTGTCGCCTGGCTGAGAGGATTCGCGACTGTCTCTGCCATACCTTCCTCCATGCACTTCCCGTTTCTATCCCTTGCGGGTGAAATCCATGCGCTTCTTGCCGAGTTCGAAATAGCCGGAATCCATGACCTTGGGAATGACGTAGGTGTCGTTCTGGAGCTGATACGTCACGAGGTTCGGCTTGCCGTCCTTCATCTCGTAGATCGAAAACTTCTCAGGTGCCGTGGTCCTGATGTAGGTGAACTTGTCATCGTGGTAGATCGCCGCTATATCGAATGGCGATTCGTTGGCGTGGAAGGTGTAGTCGAACTTCAGCGAAAAGGGGTAGGCACTCTTGTATTCGTCAACCGCTTGCGTGATATGCGCTTCAACCGCGGCAAGCTGTTGCTTCGACTGCTCCAGTTGTGCCGCAGGCACGAACTGAGCAGGCCCATTCGATGCTACGATCGCAGATTGGTCCACCGGAGCGACGATCACCTTTAGATCCGGAGTATCGCTAGTCTGGGAAACATCCTGAAGCGTGAAGCTGTAGATATTTCCCTTGTCGGTGATCAGATTGAGATTGGAGCTGATGCCCGGCTTGGCTGGATGCACGAAACAGAAGTTCCCCACGACGTCCACAATCCAGAAGTCCTTATCTCCGGTCGCCGCCTCCATGATTTTTTCCGTCGCCGGCAACTCGATTAGCGGGGTGTACTTCAGCTTTGCATGTATCGGAACGATGTCCTGCGAGTGATATTGCACTGAACGAGCAGAGGCGTCCTGAGCACTCACGGAGAGCGCCGAGAGGCCAGCTGCACAGCAAGCGATGAAGATGAGTTTGCGATTCATGCGACTACTCCTTGGGGCTTTATGGTGTTGAAACCGGGCGTACACGGCTTCGCATCCCTTTCTTCGGCCAGCTTCCGCAGACCATCTGCGAAACCAAATTGCTGGAAGTACTTCGACCTTTTCAGGTTTTCATTGGCTCCGTTTGCCGCAATCCAGTACAAAACGGAATCAACATTGAGACGCACCTTTTTCGAGCCCTGCGGCTTCCGAATAAGCATTTGGCCGGGCGGGACGAGGCCGGAGATCAGATCCAGCTCGGTCTCGTTCAGATGAAAGGCCTCCGCATAGACAGCGCGGTCCATCTCCGGATTGGCGAGAAAGATTTTGGTCGGGCAACACTCAGCCACAACAGGCAGTAGACCGGATTCCTCTAGCTCCTTG
>JAJXXG010000946.1:4269-5206 GCA_021781255.1 Acidobacteriota bacterium | reverse complement strand
TCCGGAGTTTGCGGTATAACAGTGTATGCACGCCGTATGTGGCGCCGGAGCGGACTCATGATGTTTCACGTGGTGTTGAAACCCGACGAAGATGGCTGGATTGTGGCCGAGTGCCCTGCCCTGCCCGGCTGCGTGTCGCAGGGCAAGACAGAGCAGGAAGCGCTGGCGAATATCAAGGAAGCCATTACCGCATGGCTTTGGGCGGAAGATCAGAAGGCTACCGTAGCGCTGCCTGAGGGCGAAACACCTGTTGTGATCGCGGTTTAGAAATTCAGATACGAATGCCTCCGGGTCTTGCACATATTGTGGCGATAATTCACTGCACCGATACTTATGCAAATTGCTTACCATGGACTTTATGAGGCAGTTGCGTGGGTAAGCTGGCTAACATCTCGGGCAAAGGAGCCGCAAAAGCCTTCCAGAAGGCTGGCTGGCAGGTGCGGGGACAGGTTGGCAGCCATCTTGTTCTCACCAAGCCTGGTGTACGCGCAAACCTGACTGTGCCTCAGCACGGCGAACTTGCGCCAGGAACGCTCCGAAGTCTGATTCGCACGGCCGGTCTCGAAGTTGACGAGTTCCTTGCATTGCTCTGAGCGCGATTCCTCTCCGTAACAGCTATTCGATATCTGCAACACCGCTCAGCCGAGAATGGCCTGTCCGATGTGTGTCCACCAAGGAAGTGTGTGCAGGTAGGTGTACATCACGAAGTACTGCTCGAGGGCGAGGGCGGGCAGGGCATAGCGGTAGACCGGGTGGACTCGGCGGTCGATGAGTACGTCGCGGATTGCGCCGAAGGCGATGAGCAGATCGATAAGGACGTAGAAGTAGACGTCACTGATGGCAACGCTGGGGAAACGGCCGAAAGCGGCACTGGTGAGTCCGCAGGTGGCGATGAGCATGAGACGGCGATGACGATCGGGTTTGCGACGCCAAAGTG
>JAJXXG010000946.1:0-4259 GCA_021781255.1 Acidobacteriota bacterium | reverse complement strand
GGGGAAAGAAGATGGCGAACAGCAGCGTGTCATTGAGCTGAAGGATGAGGAAGTTGGCCTCATAGGTGGGATCGGCATGGAGGCGCTGGAAGCGGAACCGGTCCATGACAATAGCGGTCGCGCTTCCCAGGAATGGCATGGAAATGCCAATCGCTAGACCCAGCCATCCCAGGGTGCGATGCCAACTGACTCTGCGGATGCGAACAAGGCCGGATTGCACAAGGAAAAGAATCAGCCAGGAGGTGAAGACGGCGGCGTGGACCCAGACGATCAGCGGCCTTGGGACCGCAGCCTCCACCAGGTTCTCCAGGATTGTGAAGTGAAAACCATAGATGGTAATCGCCGCGATGAGTACTGCCATGGCGAAGTAGAAGTATTTGTCAATGAGGCCGTTGCGGCTGGTGAGCCTGAGAGCGAAAGGCCCGGTGAGTTGCTGCGAATTTGAAGCCAAGGGAACCTCTTGGGCAAAGAATGCCGCAGGAATTAGCCGAGGATGTTGTGCGCGATAGACATCCACCAGGGCGAAGCGCTGCGGAATGTGTGGATGACGAAGGCCTGAGTGACGGCGAGGATGGGCAGAGCGACGAGATAGACCCTGTGGACGCGGCGTGTGACGGCGAGGTCGCGCAGCATGCCGAGGAGAACGAGGCCGTCGATGCAGACGTAGGAGAGGTCGTGGTTGAAGATGTAGTCAAAACGGCCGTAGGCGGCGTCGAGCAGAATGGCCGTGGCGATGAGCAGAAGGGGGCGATGGAGGCTAGGTTTGCGCCGCCAGAGGATGGCGAGGGCGAGGCAGATGGCGAAGACCGCGATGTCGTAGTAGGGAACAATCAGGAACTGTTCGACTCCGGGCTGGTGGAGGGTGAACTCATCAAAGCGACCCATGACGACGGAGACAGCCAGGCCCAGGGGGATCATGAAGGCACCAAGCGCTGCGCCGAACCAGCCCAGGGAGCGATGGATGCGCACGTTGTGCGTGCGGACCAGGGCAGACTGCAGGATGAAGAAGGCCACCCAGGCGGTGAAGGCGGCGGCATGTATCCAGAGCAAAAAAGGCCGGGGCGGCGTGGCGTGGAAGAGGTGGTCATTCACAGTGCGGCTGAAGCCCGCTACGACGGAGCCCGCCATGAAGAGCGAGATCGCAAAGTAAAAGTACTTGTCAATGAGACCGTTTCGGCCGGTGACTGCGGGGAATGACGGTGCAGTAAGCCCTTGCGAGTGCGACGCCATCGAGTGACACCTCAGAGAGAAGATTGCATGAACGGCTATGAAACCCTGGGCTCTGAAAAATTCTTGAAAATTCGTGGGAGGAGGGATGGCGAAGTCTAGCATGGGCGGAAACCGTCCACCACTGAAATTTAGAGTGAGGCCCAGCAGGAGCTGCTAGAAGAACTTCGTATGGCGGTGGAAGACGTAGTGGCCAATCATCCAGCCTAGGGCACTGCCTACCAGCACATCTGAAGGAAAGTGATCGCGGCCGACAACGCGGGCCACGCTGACACCGGTTGCGAGTCCATAAGCGGTGAATTTGGTGAGGATGCCGTTGTACTCCGAGGCGATGACCGTGGCTGAGGACCAGGCGACGATGGCGTGGTTGGACGGGAAGGACGAGTTGAAGTTCATGCCGGACTGGAATAAGCGACCATGGGCGTTGTCCATGGTGGGCCGCTCGCGCTGGGAGATGAGCTTGATAACCTCGTTGACGGCGAGGCTGTCGCCAATGGCCTCTGCGGTGAGGACGCCTGTCTCTGTGGCATGATCGTCATGGTGGATGCGGCCCATGCCATAGAAAATGGCAGGTGCGGCCAGAAAGCCACCGATGATGCCGTTGGACGCGGTACTGGCGTGGCTGTTGAGCGAGGGATTATTGAGCCGCGCGGACGACATCACCTGGTGGTCAGTGGTCATCACGAGCGCGGTGGCGACGACAAGTGCCGTTGGTCCGGCGATGTTCGAAGTGCGGAGCCGCGCCGGACTCGTCCAAATGGCAGCCTGGTCGTGCATGAGATTGCGCGGCAGGTTACGCAGCGAGACATGCGGATCAGGCGCGTTTGGCAACGTGGCATTCGGCACATTCGCAGCCTGCGACGACGGTGACTGTGCGTGTGCAGACCGCGGAGCAGCAGTCACTCCAAAGATGACAAAGAGTGCGCAGCAGGAGAGCAGCCGTGCGGTCCGCAGGACTTTCAGCCGCATCTACCGGCCGGCCTCGGCGAGGTAGATTTTCACGTAGTCGAGGTAGTTCTGCGCGTACTCGCGGATGAGAGCGCGGTCAGTGGGGCCAAGCTCGCGGCGCTGCTTGGCGGGAACACCGGCCCAGAGCGTGCGCGGCGGGACGACGGTGTGCTCAGGCAGCACGGCGCCTGCGGCAATGATGGAGCCGGTGCCGATGCGGCAATCATTGAGGATGGTTACGCCCATGCCAATGAGGACCTCATCTTCAACCACGCAGCCGTGGACGGTGGCGTTGTGGCCGATGGTGACCCAGTCGCCCACCTGGACCGAGTAAAGATCGCGCTGGCCGTGGAGGACGCAGCAGTCCTGCACGTTGGAGTTTGCGCCTACGCGGATAGAGTGAACGTCGCCACGGAGGACTGCATTCATCCAGACCGACGAGTTCTCCCCCAGGACGACGTCACCGAGGATCTGGGCAGAGAGATCGACATAACAAGAGGTGGGGATGGTGGGAGTGATTCCCCGGTAGGTGCGAATCATGGCGAAGGCCTCTCATGGGCCAGTCTAGCCCAAACCGGCTCGCGGCGGCATTTTCACTGGTAGGGCATCCGTCATCTGTGCGTGGAAAGCTATGGATTAAGGTAGTCCATGTTGAAAATATCCTTTTAAAATGAAGGGATTAAAGCGATTCAGGAGGAGCCGTCAATGAGTGCAAGCCAAAAATAAAGGCCTGGATGTTGCTCCGGGAAAGCCCGTTTTCCAGTATGATTAAAAGGCTTACAAGCATGTTTGGAGGTGGAACCCTTTGGCAGAGGTTCGCGTTCAGGAAGGCGAGCCGCTGGAAAACGCGCTACGCCGTTTCAAGCGGAAGGTACAGACAGAGGACATCATCAAGGAAGTGAAGCGTCACTCCTACTACCTGAAGCCAGGCGAAAAGCGCCGCGTAAAAGCGGCACTGGCGCGCAAGCGGAATCGCAAAAAGGCTCGCAAAGAGCAGGATTAAGCAACAGAGCAGCAAAACCGAATCGTGGCATGCACCGCCCCGACCCGGCCGGCAGCAAGAGCGCAGGCGGGGCACAAAAGACCAGACAAGCTTGGGGCGGTCTGTCGCGATTCTTTCTTTCCCCATTTTCCGTCGTTGTTTGCAGAGCGGACGGAATGCAAAGCGGTCTCCATCCCCCTTCGGAGCCGATGAAAGTATGCCGCCGGATTTTGGCGGCCCGGGCCCAGGTGTTGAAAGCACGAAGACAGGGAAACGGGACCGGCGCACTGCTCTTGTTCCAGGCCGAATTCTCAAGTTCCCTTCTTTCGGGAAGCCGGCCATGGAATTTCAAGATCGCGTTCTGAAGTGCATCGATTGCGGCGCGGAGTTTGTGTTCACCGCGGGCGAGCAGCTTTTCTTCCACGACAAACAGTTCACAAATGACCCCAAGCGCTGCAAGCAGTGCAAGGCCAAGCGTGCCAGCGGCAGCTCACGCGTTCGCACGGAAACACGGACGACGTGCTCGGAGTGTGGCGCATCCACTACCGTGCCGTTCAAGCCGACGCAGGGGCGTCCGGTGCTATGCCGCTCGTGCTTCCAAAAGCATCAGGGCGCAGCCACAGTTGGCGCGGTGTAAAGGAACGTCACAGGGCGCTGAGTGGGCGACGAGGAAGACCGCGCGGTAGTGTGCGCGAGGCTTGGCTGTACCTAGGGTTGTTTAGCCATGGCACGATGGCCAATGTCACGCCGGTAGTAGATTCCTTCAAAAGAAATCTCCACCATTGCCTGGTAAGCGCGGCTCAAGGCCTGCTGCAGGGTGTCTCCCACGGCGGAGACGCCCAGCACGCGGCCGCCTGCAGTGATGATTTGCCCGCCCACGCGGGCCGTGCCGGAGTGGAAGACCTGCACGCCGGGAACCTGTCCTGCGGAACCCAGGCCGCTGATCACAAGGCCGGTCTGGTAACTGCCGGGGTAACCCGAAGAGCTAGCGATGACGCAGGCTGAAGCACCAGGACTCCAGCGCATCTCAATTTCAGACAATCGGCCGTCCACGCAGGCTTCCAGCGCTTCAATCAGATCGCTTTCCAGCCGCAGCAGGATA
>JAJXXG010000973.1 GCA_021781255.1 Acidobacteriota bacterium | reverse complement strand
CTTCCACGGAACAAGTACACCGCGATTCGGGACGACAAGCCGAAGTCGAAGGACGAAGCGAAGCGGCCTGAGTTCAAAGTGTGCAAGTTCACCACCGACGCCATCATCGCGGAAGGCGGCGACGTTGGCACTATCCATAAGGTGTGCGCCAATCTGTCCTGCTCGATACATCATCCGAAGCAGCCAACCAGCCGCAACGATGAGAGTCACAAAGCCGAGCAGGAAAAGCAGCGCAAGGAACAAGCCATCGCCAACGCGACCGGCCTTCGTGTCCTCGCTGCTATCGGCAGTGCGGTTCCGGTTCGCCTCATGAAGCGTGACCTGCTGTTCATCCTTGAGAAGCTGGTAAGCCTCATGGACGAGAACCGCATGGAGATGCTAGCGCGGCAGCACGGCATCCGGCAGAAGCGCGACGATGGAGGCATCGCAAAAACATTCGCCGCCTTCCTTCGCCGCGCCGATGAAGGTACGCTTTCCCGGCTGTTGGTCGAGTCGAGCATCCTGCTTGCGGCCACGCGCGGTAATCCTCCCGCCATCCTCAAGGATGCTGCCACCGCCTACAGAGTGGACATCGACGCCATCTCCGCCAAGGTAAAGCAGGATTTCGCAGCGAAAGAGAAGGCGAAAAAAGCACCGCAGCCAGCGAAGCAAGCGGCCTGACCCCATCCATCATTTGTGAGGGCGGCAAATTAGCCGCCCTTCTTCTTCTTCCAAAATCGCGCAGGGAGAACCCTTGCAGGTTTCTCCCTGCAACCCTCATCCGCAACTACCGGCCTCCGCTCGCCGGCTGCGCGCGAGGAGTCCAGTTCCTCCTCCTCGAACCTTCCCCCGATTTCACCAACCGTGCCAGTCGTTAACGAAGCAGTTTCTTCAAGTATTCGGTGGCAGCAGGATCGTCAGCCTTCGATAGGGCAAATACCAACCTACGATGCAACATGGGATCATGTTCTTCCTTCGCGAGCATGACTAAGTCGGCCCAGTCATGCCACTTGGCCAGAGCGTCAATCACCGCATCCTTGGTGTCTCTGCTTTTTGTCGAATGGTATGCCGCCACGCCCGCATCAGGGTCTTTAATCGTTGAATATTGAGTGATCACTCGGAACGCTGCTGTCTGTGTTATTGCTCCAAAACTCCCCCGCATAGCGTCCTTTAGCAGAAACACTGAGTTCTGAGATGGGGCTTGTGACAGCACAAAAAGAACTTGCTGCTTGGTGGCAATTTGTGCGTCGGATTTCAACATTCGCCGTGCTGCTGACGTTCCTTCATTGGGGGACCTATGGAGCAGCGCGTTTAGCACGAGCAATTTCAGATCGTCGTCGGAGCCTACATCGGAGTCAGGCGGGATAGGAGGCAAAACTTTCCCTGACGCCTCTGAAAAAGCCCGCGAGTTCTGTTTCATTTCAAGCAGGAGAGCATCGCAGTCTTGATTCCACGTGCTATTCGGATACGTTGTACGAAGCAGACCGCAAGTCTGCATACTCTGTCGTCGAAGAGCCAAGCGCCGGTAGGAATACGCCTTCCAATACAGCGACGCATCGCCGTGGATGCCATTAGAGTCGGAGGCCGCTTTAGAAAACGAAGAAATCGCGGCGTCCCACCGGCCTTCGTTCATCGCACGAATGCCAGCTCCATAAGCAGCGTCCGCTTGGGAAGCTGGAACGCTGGCCTTTGTAGATTGTTGAGCGGCCGAGGTAATCCCTCCAACCACAACCTGAAGAATCAGGATAATCAGCCAGTGATGCATAGTACGAATGTTCTTCATGAGGCAGATCCTCCTGCGCTGGTGCTGGCTCCGTTTTGGAGCAGAATACGCACTTGTAAGAGAGTTCCGTCGAGGTTCAGTTCCATGTTGCGGGAGGTAGAGTCGTTCGAGGTTCCCGTGGTATGGGCGATTGTTGATAAGAGATATCCAGAGTTTTCGAGAACCTGGGCCACCCCTACCTCGCCTCTTGAGTCTGCGGCTCGGATACATGCGGAGTTATTTCCGAGGAGGTTCACGGCCTCAGAGCGAATTGGCTCGTCCAATGGACCATCTGCGTGCCGGACGAGAGTGAGAAGCCGCTCAATTCCGGCGAGCTGCCCGCTAATATCTGCTGTGCCTTGCCTTTCGGACATCACCGGTGTGCTAGACGAGTCCACCTGAACCTGACGGCGTGGAACAGAGATGATGGCAAGCAGTATTACCAGGGCACACGCCGGCACCGCTATCGCTATCCACTTCCACCATTGTGGCTTCTGCTGTTTATGGGCAATTGGCGTAGAACGAACTTGGTTAAAGAGACGAACCCAATGCTCTTCAACGTTGGGTTCTGGCAGTCTCTCCCGACGTAGCGCGGACCTCAGATCTCGAATTTCTTGCAGCGCCGCACGGCAGTTCCCACACTCGGTAAGATGTTCCCTCACGCCTTCCCGTTCAGCAAATGCACCGATCGCGTATTCGATTAGAGCTTCTTCAGGTATGTGTACACTTTTCATCTCATCCCTCCCTTCAAAGGAGCAAGCGCCCGACGGAGTTTTCCAACGCCGCGGAAGACCGCTTGCTTCACGGAGTTCTTCGGTACTCCTAACGTTTTTCCGATCTCTTCGAGTGGCAATTCCTCTACGAACCAAAGTGCAACAGCAGTTTGCTCCATCGCGGTGAGTTCTCGCATGGATATCTTGCGCAGCCTCGCAGCCTCATCTGCAAATACCCAGTGGTCAGCACCCGGCGCATCGTCTACCAGTTCCATGAGAGCTGCATTGTCTTCCGTCGCGCTATTCGCAGCCTGGAACAGCGCGTCGCGGGTGCGACGCTCAACTGAATTGAGCGCCAAATTGATGGCGATCCTTGTCACCCACGTAGCAAATTGAGCGTCCTGACGAAATTGGCCCAGGTTCATATACGCACGCAGGAACGCCTCTTGAGCGATGTCTTCGGCGTCTGCCTGATTTCCGACGATGCGATAAATAGTTCGGAAGACAGCACGGAAATGGCAAGTCATCAGCACCTTGAATGCCGATGGATCGCCGCCCAGTACCTTCCGGATCGCTGCTGATTCAGTAGAGGCCACTATTAATTAGACCGGCTGTGTAAGGAGCGGTTAGGCTCCCCAGTTTTTCTTGCGCCTATGCTAACCACTCCGAAAACCGCCTTCTCAAACGTGATAAGGGCCGAGCAGGTGGGAAGCTCTTCAATTCATTTCACGGTGAAGACGCTTGAGAATTGCATTTGTATTGGCGGCATCTCTGCTCCTGCAGACCAACCAGCCTCAATCTTCCCAGATCGCTAGGACGGCTTCCAGCAGAAGTTTTCTGATTAAGAACGTGCACGTGTTCGATGGGCGCACAATTGTTGATGCCGACTCCGTACTCGTTGTGGACGGGAAGATCTCCGAACTAGGCAATCACCTTGTCGCTCCGTCCTCTGACTCTAAGGTAATTGATGGCACAGGAGACACGCTCCTTCCAGGCCTGATTGACAGCCACACCCATACCTATCGAACGATTTCGCTCCAGCAAGCAATTCTGTTTGGTGTGACAACCGAGATGGGTATGGAAGACCCGCCCAAGTTGATCGTGCCTTTCCGTGATGCCGAGGCGGCTGGAGCACACTCTGAATCGGCGGATATTTTTACTGCCGGTTGGCCCGCCACGGCGCCCGCAGGACACGGCTCAGGAGGCCCTGTACCAACTATTAGCGGACCAAGCGAAGCCCAGAGTTTCGTTGACGCCAGAATCGCGCAGGGCTCGAACTACATCAAGATCATCGACGAGGATGGCAGTGCTTACGGCATTCCCTTTGCCAATGTCAGCAATGCGACGATGGCGGCAGTTGTCCAGGCGGCTCATCGTCGCGGAAAACTTGCGATTGCACACATTGGGAATGGACCTGAAGCCGTCGATGCAATCGAGGCTGGTGTTGACGGACTCGCACATCTCTTCATCGAAAGTGAGCCTCGACCAGACTTCGGATCGCTTGCTGCCAGTCACCACGTCTTTGTCGTCTCCACACTAACTGTCCTGCAAAGCCTCTACATGCCATCCGGGGGCGCCATCGCCAATGATCCCGATATCAGTCCTTTTCTGACCCCGGATGCGCTTCGAAATCTTCAGGGACAATTTGCTTCCTTGATGTTCCCGCCTCATCGGTTCCGTATGAAATACGCAACGGACGCAGAGAAGCAGTTGCTACGCTCGGGTGTTCCTATTCTTGCTGGAACCGATGCACCCAACAGCGGCACCTGGTATGGCGTCTCCATGCACCGTGAACTGGAACTTCTTGTCGATGGCGGTATGTCTCCACAAGAGGCTCTGGCATCGGCGACGAGTATTCCGGCTGGCATCTTCCATCTGTCAGATCGGGGCGTGATTGCTCCAGGTATGCGAGCCGACCTCTTGCTGGTGAAGGGAGACCCGCTAAAGCATATCCAAGACACGCGGCACATCATACACATCTGGAAAGCTGGTATTGAAGTTAACCGCGTGGCCACATTTCAGCGGTTGACTAAGGATTACGAAGAGAGCGCTCAATACCTGACACCTAAGGGGTCGGAGTCGGGGCAGGTCTCGGACTTCAAGCAAGGCTCGCCCCGGGCGGTTTTTGGTGCCGGCTGGCAGACATTCAATGACAGCCGCTACCACGGCAAATCGACCGCACGCTTTGAGATTGTCCGGGGCGGAGTGAACGGTTCCAAATACTCTCTATCTGTTGCTGAAACGACAGCACATGGTTCTCCACTTCCGTTTGCGGGCGTTAGCTTCATGCCATCTGCAAGTCCGTGGGACCCAGCCAATCTAAGCGCACATAGGGAGTTGTGTTTCTTCACGAAGGGAGGTGGGACGCTCACTGTATGGATGAGCACACAGAGCCAGCCGCCCCGCATGGTGCGCATTCGCCTTACTTCTCAGTGGAAGCGGGTTGTTCTCCCATTCTCAGAGTTCCACACGGATGGTTCCGACGTGACGCGATTTAACTTCGCTCATACGGGGAGTGTCGGACCATTTTCTTTCCAACTTGACGATGTCACACTCCGCTAAGAGATGAAAGGTTTTCAGATGCCAGTTCGACACTCCACGATCAGAATTTGCGGTTCCGTTCTCTGCGCCGTGTCTAGAGCATTTCTCTCATAGGTATACTCTGCATTCTTTGTGTCTGAACCATGCGTGAGCGTTTTCTGGAGTGATCTCTGCAAGGCGTTCTGTCAGGACGAGATCGAGAGCTTCCCTGGTTCGCGC
>JAJXXG010001144.1 GCA_021781255.1 Acidobacteriota bacterium | reverse complement strand
ACGGCTGCAGCCGATCCCGATTGTGTACGGCATAGTCGCGCTCATCGCGAGCGCGATCCACGGAAGCCTGCGCGCCAATCACCGCAGCGCGAGCCTGCGCTACCACGGCCTGCGCGTGGGCCAGCGCGGCTTCCGCACTCTGCACTCCCGATTGCGAAACGCTGACTGCACTGGACTCGGAAGCAATGCGCCGATTCTCGTCGACGATGTTGCCCTCCAGCGCAGCCTGCTCGGAGCGTGCCTGCTCCAGTGCATAGGCATAGGGCCGTTCGTCAATATCGAGCAGCATCTGCCCCTGCTTCACATGCTGGTTGTCCTTGACCTGGATCTTCATCACCGGCCCGTTGACGATCGGGGCCATGGCGATGAAGTTGGCAAAGACCTCGGCGTCGTCGGTGCGTGGATTCTCCACCATCTGCTGGATGGAAAGCAGGCCCACAAGGATCGCGCCGACCACGGCTGCTCCGCTGATGCTTCGACCCAGTGCGCGACGTCTCTCCGGTGTGAATTCCATCGTTCGCCTCCTTACCGAAACAGCAAAAGCCACAACGTGCAGGCGAAGAAGATAGCCAGACACGGATAAACCACAATCGACGCGACAATCTCACGCTCCAGCCCGGCGCGACGAAGCGCCGCAAAGCTCAGGCCAGACAGCAATGTGCCCGCCGCAATGCACAGCAGCCACGCAGGAAAATAGGAACCCAGAATATTGAACTCCGGAGCGTGGCCGCAGCCCGTCAGCAGAACGGCCAGCCCAGGCAGAGAGCGTCGTACATTTCGCAAACCGGTTTTGCGGACGCAAGCGGCCGCGGGAAGAGACTCGTTCATGGTTGCTTCCTCACTCCCGATGTAGCCATCAGGTCGCCGGTCTGGAAGGCCAGATCCGCCACCTGCAGCAGTACCTGCGTGCGCGCTGTTACATCTTCTGCCTCTGCCTGCGCCAGCGCTTTCTGGGCGGCAATCACATCCAGAATATTGCGCACGCCGTCGTTATAGGATTCACGCGTGGCGTTGTAGGATTCACTGGCGGCTGTGACCAGCGACAAAGCTGCCTCACGCTGGCGAAGCGCGGTCTGCGCGTTGGTGTAGGCATTCCAGACGTCATCAGCAATCCGGTCGCGCAGTGCGTCAATCTGCGCCTGTGTTGCAGCCTTTTCCGCGCGCGCCTGTGCCACGGCCTGCTGGCGTCGTCCGCCGTCAAACAGTGTCCAGCGCAGTTCCAGCGCGGCATCCCAGGTCTCGCCCCCGGCATATCCCGGCGGCAGCAGATCCTGCTGCCCATACTGCCTGGTCTCGCCTGCGTTCCCGCTCAGGTTCAGCGTCGGCAGATAGGTAGACCGCTGACGTCCTATCTCCGCGTCGGCGGCCTTCATCCGTGCCAGCAGCGCCTTCAGATCAGGCCGTTCGTTCAAAGCCCGTTCCGTCTCCTCGCGAACGCTGTCGGCAAGTTTTGCCGGAACGGTGAGTGTATCCACTTCTGCCACCCGCAACGCCGTCTCTGGCGGCAGTTCCAGCGCCGTAGCCAGCCCGCCGCGCGCAATCTCCTCGGCTCCCTGCGCTGCCTGCAAATCGTACTCTGCCTGCGCCCGCGCCGCCTGTGCCTCCAGCAGATCCGGCTTTGTGGCCAGACCATGCTCCAGCCTTGCTCCTGCATCGGCTTCGTCCGCCTGGGCATTCTTCAGGCTCACCGCAGCGGCCTGGCGCAGACTCGCCGCATTCAGCAGGCGATAGTAAGCCCGCATCACCTGAAAGATCACACGGCGATGGGAGTCGTTGAAGTTCAGGTTCGCAGCCAGCAGATTCCACTTCGCTTCGTTGATCGCTTCCTCGCGCCCGCCAAAGTCAAGAATCAGATATTCGGCGTGCAGCTCGGGCGAGAAATTACCGTAGGTCTGGCGATAAAACTGCGAGTTCAGCAGCACGCGCACACGCGCCGTGCTGGCCACCGCCAGCGCTGACAGCGTCGGATACCACTCGGAACGCGCAATGCCCAGTCTGGCGGCTCGCGCACGCGCCTGCTCCCAGGCCAAACGTGTCGCCGGGTTGCGCTGCTCGGCCAGGTTAATCAGCTCCGCCAGAGTGCAGGCGTCAGCGCAGGCACTTTTCAGGTCCGCCGGCGCAGCGGCAGAGACGGTCGGCAGCCTGGATTCCATCCTGCCCGGTTGCGCATCGTTTTGCCACACACGATCGGGACGCGCAGGCGCATTTTGCGCCACAGCACGAGGACTGCATCCGGCCCCGGCAAGCATCGCGACTGTCAGAGTCAGGAGCATACGTCGCGTTGTGAGTGCTGGCGTGGTCATCGGTGCAATCTCCGTGAGCAAGGCATGAGTGGCTTGTTCCTTCCAGCCGCACACGTCTTTGTCAGCTTTTCCGGAATAGCGCAACTCTTATTCTAAGCAGACAGGCGATCTGCCCCGCGCAAGATTGTTGCAGCCAGCCAGTTCGAGCCGGAGAGCCTCTGGCCGCAGACACCTGTCAAGGGCATCTCATCAAGCTGTCGGAGCGAGGCAGGTACACTCCGAGAGATTGACTCAGCACGTCAGAAGAATTTGTTGCGGAGTTGCAGTGGTGGCCAGAGACGGGATCGAACCGCCGACGCCGGCCTTTTCAGGGCCGCGCTCTACCACTGAGCTATCTGGCCTCAGTGCTTGATACGGTTGTGGGATGGGCGCGGAATCGGGAACACTGAAACGCTGCACCGGATGAACAACCAGAGTCAGTATAGCAAGAGCGTCGGGATGGGCCAAAACCAGCCTGATTCCCGGCCATTTCCCCAGCTATGCGCTGGATGCCTATGTCGTGAGCTTGCGGGCGGATGGACTTCTGTGCGAGCCGGTGGCTCCGAATGGGTGCATTTACACTGGGGCTACTCTGTCCGGCGTTTTGCGAGGTCTTTCATGCGGATGCATCCGGCTATTGCCTTTTTTCTCGTTTCGTCATCGGTTCTCGCCAGTGTCAGCGTCCATGCTGTTGCGCAACCGGTGGCCAGTGCAAACCCGCATACCTTGCGAGCCGAGCGTGCATTCGATGAGGCGCGCAAACTGGGTCCACCGGCGTTGCGCGCCTTTCTGGTCGGGATGCCCAAGGGAGCTGATCTGCATGTGCATTTGAGCGGCGCCGTCTACGCCGAGAGCTGGATCCGCGCCGCGGGCGAGGATGGCCTGTGCATCGACACGGTGGCGCTTCGTTTTGTGAAGCCGTCGGCGGGCGGAAGCTGTGCCGCCGGTGGGGTTGCGGTGCAAAGGATGTTGATCACCATGCAACAGCCTGCCAGCCAGGAACTGGAAGACAAATTGATCGATGCGTTTTCCATGCGCAGCTTTGTGCCTTCATCCAGCTGGAGCGGGCACGATCAGTTCTTTGCCACCTTCAGCCGATTCAGCGGAACCAGCAAACACCACGCCGGAGAGTGGATCGACGAGGTCGCGTCGAGAGCCGCTGCGCAAAACGAGCAATATCTGGAGCTGATGGACACCCCGGACTTTGCTCATGCCGCAGCTCTGGCCCGGAAGACCGGCTGGGATGCGGATCTGCCCGCTCTGCGTCAGCGGCTCATCGACGGAGGCTTGTTTGACGAAGTGGAACCGGCGCGAGCTGCGATGCAGACAGCCCTTGACCGTCGCGACCAGATCGAGCACTGCCACAGCAGCCAGCCCGCCCCTGCCTGCGCGGTCACGGTGAGATTCCTCTACCAGATTCTGCGCGACAATCCGCCTGCTCAGGTCTTCGCCCAGACGCTGCTGGGCTTTGAAACCATTGCGCGCGTACCCGGCTTTGTGGGCATCAACTTTGTTCAGCCAGAGGACGCGTTCTACTCCATGCGTGATTACACGCGCCAGATGGAGATGCTCGACTATCTCCACCGGCTCTACCCGCAGGTACACATCTCGCTGCACGCCGGTGAGCTGGCAGAGGGGCTGGTGCCGCCCGATGGACTTCGCTTCCACATCCGTCAGGCCGTCGAGATCGGCCATGCCGAGCGCATCGGCCACGGTGTGGATGTGATGGACGAAGACAACGCGCAGGCGCTGCTGAAGGAAATGGCCGCGCGCCACGTCATGGTGGAGATTAACCTCACATCGAATGCCGTCATTCTGGGCGTGCAGGGCAAGGATCACCCGCTCCCGGAGTATCGTCGCGCCGAGGTGCCGATTGCGCTCTCCACCGACGATGAAGGCGTCAGCCGCATCGATCTGACGCACGAATACGAGCGCGCGGTGCAGGAGTTTGGCTTGAGCTATTCGGATTTGAAATCCATGGCGCGCACCAGCCTGGAGCACGCGTTTCTGCCGGGGACTTCGCTGTGGCCGCATCCAGATCGCTTCACCGCGCCGGTGGAGGTTTGCGCTCATCAGGCGCTCGGCGCAGAAATGCCGACGAAGGCCTGCGTCAACTACCTCAAAGCCAGTCCCAGAGCCGCGGAACAATGGGAGCTGGAGCGGCGTTTCCGCGTCTTTGAGGCACAATGGTAAGCACACAGCCACCAACGAATGTTGCATGAAACACCGGAAGGAGAAATGGATGCGCCGATCCTCAATCTGTATGCTTCTTGTGGTCATTGCCGCCAGCCTCAGCGCTGCGGCCCAGGTTCCCCACTATCGGCAGGAAGAGCCTGTGCGCGCACAGCATGGAATGGTGGTCAGTGTGCATCATCTGGCCGCCGCCGCGGGACTGTCGATGCTCCAATCCGGCGGCAATGCAGTGGATGCAGCCGTAGCGACGGGATTTGCGCTCGCAGTCGTTCATCCCATCGCAGGGAACCTCGGCGGCGGGGGATTCATGCTGTTGCGCCTGCACGACGGGCGCACCACGTTCCTCGATTATCGTGAGCAGGCGCCCATCGCCGCGTCGGCCAATATGTATCTCGATGCCAGGGGTAACGTGCGCGCGCCCAGTGATCCAAAGGGCAGCATCGTCGGCTATCGCGCCATTGCCACGCCAGGGTCGGTTGCAGGCCTCACCTATGCCGAGCGAAAGTATGGCCGCCTCGGGCTGGCACGCGTCATGGCTCCGGCGATTCGTCTGGCCAGCGAGGGATATCTGCTCAGCGCAGAAGAAGCTGCATCCATGCGCGACTCTGACCTCGCGCGTTACGCTGACACCCGACGCATCTTCCAGCGCGACGGCAACTACTACAAGGCAGGAGACACATTTCGGCAGCCGGAGCTGGCGGCCACGCTCCGCCGCATCGCTGCGAATCCCGACGATTTCTAC
>JAJXXG010000285.1 GCA_021781255.1 Acidobacteriota bacterium | reverse complement strand
CGGGCGGCAATAATCCGCTGGAACTGGGCTCGAACAACAGCGGCAAAGGCGTTGGCGGTGGATCGGTGCACTGGGCGGCGTTTACTCCACGATTCCATCCCTCGGACTTTCGAGTGTACAGCGAAGACGGCGTGGGGACCGACTGGCCAATCTCGTACTGGGATTTGAAACCATATTACGAATTGCTGGAGCGGGAAATGCCGGTGGCCGGACCGGCGTGGTATCCCTGGGGCGATCCTCACGGTCATCCGTACGGCCCGCATCCGCTGGGCGGAGTGGGCGATGTGCTGGTGCGGGGCTGCACCAAGCTGGGTATTCGCACCGTAGCCGGTGGTCCGGTGGCGATTCTCTCCGCGTCGCACGGCGACCGGCCTCATTGCATCTATCGCGGGTTCTGCATCCAGGGTTGCAAGGTGGGCGCCAAAGCCAGCACACTCGTCACGCATGTGCCCGATGCCATCGCCCATGGAGCCGAGATTCGCGCTCACTGCATGGCAGCGCGAATTGAGTTGCGCGCCGATGGCCGTGCAGATGGGGTCGTCTATTTCGATCGAGAGGGCAAGGAGCATTATCAACGGGCGCGGGCGGTTATCGTGTCCTGCTACTCGATTGAAACACCGCGGCTACTGTTGAACTCCGCATGCCGGGGCCATGAAAGGGGACTGGCTAACTCCAGCGGCAAGCTGGGCCGCTACCTCATGGCGCAGGCAGGCAACGTGGTAGCGGGCCGCTTTGAGGAACTGGTTCGCATGTACAAGGCGCCGCCCGCGCACGCGCTCACCGAAGATTTTTACGAGACCGATCCAAAACGAGGATTTGCGCGCGGGTTTGCCATTCAGACGGTAGCTCCGCTACCCATCTCGTTTGGCAAACACATGCAGGCGGCAGCCGGTGCGTGGGGCTGGGGTCTGCGCCGCATCATGATGGACTACAACCATTTTGCGACGCTCGCCGTTCTGGGAGAAATTCTTCCATGGGAGGATAACCGTGTCGAACTTGCCGAGGAGAAGGACCAGTACGGGTTACGTGTGGCGAAGGTAACGTTCAACCTCCATGAAAACGACAAGAAGCTCATTGAGTTTGCCAAGAATAAGGTGAGGGAAGTGATGCTGGCTGCCGGAGCGAAGCACGTCGTGCAGGAGTCGCGTTACGCTCACCTGGTGGGCGCGGCGCGCATGGGCTCATCGGCGGCGGAGTCCGTCGTGGACAAGTTTGGCCGCACCCACGATGTTGCGAATCTGTTCATCTGCGACGGCAGCATTCTGCCCACGCAGGGCTCTGCCAATCCTGGCCTGACGATCCAGGCGCTTGGCGCGCGTACCGCCGACCACCTCATCAAGCAGGGCGAAGCGATCTTTGTCAGCAATCGCCGCGATATGGAAGAGCCAGGCATCCGCTACGATCTATCTCCGCCTTACACGCATTTCCGGGGCGTGCCGCGCATCGCCTGAGCAATGTGACAGCGGGTGTGCTGCGGTCATCTTGGACGCAGAAACAGACCACTGCTATTGGCGCCGGATGCCTATCAAGCCTTCCGCTGCGCGCGGTGGGGGGCACAATCAAGCCGGAGCCGGCCCGTATTTAGGGGCTAAAGACGCACCGACCTTGCAGGCGGCGTGGAGCGCGCCGCCTGCAAAGATAGCGAGGACGGTTAACGAGCGCTGGTGACGTCGCCGCTGCAGTTTGGGTGGCCGCACCGGCACACCAATTCAGTTTGATTGCCGGCGCCCTCGCAGTGAGCACTGCAGTACTTGGAGCCGTCTGCAGGCACACAGTCACAAGGCGCGTTTGCGCATTTTTTGGGTGGTTTGCTGGCCATGGTTCATCCCTCCTTGTCGAGGCGAACATTGGCGACTTCGATGCCGGACCACCGGGTGAGGTGGTCCGGCGCCTGTGCAATAGTAACCCCAAATGGCCCGGGCGGGCGGAGGAAGTTGGCGAGCCGCCAACCGTGCCGGTTAGCCAGTGCCGGGAGAGCCGTTTAGCGCAGGAAGCCCTGGGGCAGGCCCCCGTCGACAGGAACCATGTGCCCGGTAGTGCAGCGGGCGCGGGGGCTGGCCAGGAAGAGAATGGCCTCTGCGCAATCGGCGGGCACAATTTCCTTCAGGGTCAGGGTGTGCTCGGCGTAATAGGTAGATAGGCGGCTGCGCAATTCCTCATCGCTGAAAGACTCCTGGAAGGGGATCTTGAACATTGCCAGTGCCTCTTTGATCAGTTCGCGAGGAAACATCCCGGATCCTTTGACCAGAGTGGCAGGAGCGATGCCGTTGACGCGGATGTTGGGCGCCAGCTTGACGGCCAGTTCGCGCACCAGGTGCGACAGGGCGGCTTTGCTGGCGTCATAGGCCTCGCTGCCGACGGCCGGCACTACCGCGTTGGCTGAACTGGTGAAGACGATGTTGCCATGCAGTCCCTGTTCCCGGAAGATTTTGGCCACTTCATCGGCGAGGAAATAGTTCGCGGTGACGTTGAGATCGAAGGTGGATGCCCAGGCGCGATCGGGGAGTGCGCCATCGGCCGCGTAGGGATAGACCGCGGCGGTGTTCACCAGGATATCGATGCCTCCGAAGGCCGCTACCGCGGCATTCAGCGCCTGGACGACAGATTGCCGGTCGCGCACGTCGACGCCGACTGTGGCGGTGAACTCAGAAGAGGTGAGGCCTGCCAGGTCGGCGGCGATGCGCATGCAGTGATCCTGATTGGCATCGGCAACCACGACATGGGCGCCGCGAGCAGCGGCCAGGCGGGCTACCTCGCGGCCAATGCCGCTGCCTCCTCCGAAGACGATAACGACGCGCCGGCTTAGTTCTTTCTCGGGAGGCTGACGGCGCAGTTTGGCATCTTCCAGAGCCCAATACTCGATGCGGAAGGCCTCGCGCGCGGGCAGCGCCACATAGTTGTCAAAGATCTTGAAACTGGCGGGGTCCATACCGGGCGCGCACTGCGGTACCGGGCCTGCGATAGCGCCTTCGCCGAGCAGGCTGGCCCCTTCCATCACGTGAATGGCATTGATGTAAAACTCGCCCGTGATACGCGCTTCGGTCTTATTTTTGCCGAAGCTGAACATGCCCATGCCGGGGATGAGTACTACCGAGGGATTTGGGTCGCGGAGCGGGGGCGAGTCGGGATTGGCAAAGGTGCGGTAATAGGCGCGGTACTGCTTACGGTACTCAGCCAGGGAGCCCTCAATGCTTTTGCGCAAGGCGCCGATGCCTTCCTCTGCCGTCCAGGGCACGAAGAGAGGCCGGATTTTGGTGCGGATGAAGTGGTCGGGACAACTGGTCCCCAGATAGGCCAGCTCGCGCGCAAAAGCGGAGTTGACGAACTGCAGCACATCCGGGGCATCGGAGAAGCTGGCGATAAAGCGGCGCTGAGCGCTGACGCGGCCACGCAGAAACGGCGCGATGGCGATAGCAGCTTCGCGGCGGTCGGCGCGTGCGGGAGTGATCTCCCCGCCGAAGCGCATCTGACCTTTGGACATGGCGTGGCGGGCGATGAACTGGCCGATGTGGTCGACGATGGTGATGGTATTGAGATAGCACTCGCGCTGCGACTGACCCCAGGTAAAGAGTCCGTGGCCACCGAGCACGATGCCATCGCAGCCGGGATTCTGCTGCACGGCGCGACGCATCATCAGGCCCAGCTCGAAGCCCGGTCTTTGCCAGGGGATCCAGATGAGGGCATGGCCGAACTCGCGGTTGAACTCCTCCATTTTGTCTTTGCCGTTGGCCGAGGCGGCAAGGGCAATGGCCCAGTCGGGATGCAGGTGGTCCACGTGCGGGAAGGGAAGAAAAGCGTGCAGGGGCGTGTCGATGGAAGCCGCAACTGGATTGCCGCCGAAGGCGCACAGGGCGTAGAGCGGCACCATGTCGTCTTCCTGGTCCGCGCCCTTGTAACTGCGCTCGAGAGCAATGAATTTTTGCTGGTAGAGGGCGGCAAAGCCGGAGCGCTTGATGCTTCCCAGGTCGCCTCCCGATCCTTTGACCCAAAGGACCTCGGCCGGCTCGCCCGTGAGCAGGTCAGTCTGCATGATTTTGGAACTGGTGTTTCCGCCGGCAAAGTTGGTCAGGCGCAGGTCCGATCCCAGCAGGTTTGAACGGTATCGCAGCAGCTCCGGTTCATCGAGATCGGCGGCCACCGCGTCATCCCAGCGGTCTTCGAGAAAGCGGAGCGTAGAGGAAACCGTAGCAGCAGTTGATGTCATAGTCTGACCTTCAGGGAATCCAGGATGCACACCTGTATGATACCAGTTTGTGATACGGGCCTCATTCGCAAGGGAAACTCATCTATTCAGGAGGGTTATGGCCCTCGCCCCGGACGGATTCGGCTTGTGGCGGTATGTCATCGTGAAACCTGAAAGATTGGCCCCGCATGGAAGGGAGCACGGTGAGAACGCATGGACATCTGGTTCCCGTATCTGTCCCGCGGTTGCCCTTGGAGTACAGTTTTTTTGTTCGCTGCGCGGCAGGATTTTCCGTCTAACCCTCAGAGTTGTCGTAATCTTCTCTTGTCCGTGAGGAGTTTCCTATCCGCCGGCTATTGCGGTCCTGCTTCTCAGATGTTTACTGTCTCCGCCGCAACCGGTGTTCGGCCTGCGTTGGCAGCTCATGCGCAGTCAGGGGAATTGCAGGCGAGAACAAGGTCCGCCGGACCGTTTTAAAGCATCTCGGCGGCAGCATCCAAATTGCCCATAACATCAAACATTCCTTAACTTTTTCACGTTACGCCGGCAACTTCTCAGCACGTTGAGGGTTGTCTTAAAAGAAAGGTCCAGTGCCGCAATGAAAATCCTGCGCTCCCTCCCTCTATGCGCTTTGGCCGGTGCCGTGTTGAGTTGCGTGGCCATGGCACAAAACGCCGCGCCCGCCGCGCGCATCGTCAATCGCATTGACGAGAACCAGTTGGTTACATTGAAAGGCAACATCAATCCGAACGCGATCGCGAGGAATGATCGCGGGCCGGTGAGTCCGCAACTTCCGATGGACGGTCTGACGCTGGTGTTGAGCCGGAGCGCGGAGCAGCAGTCGGCGTTCGATGCGTTTGTGCAGAGCCAGTACGATCCCGGTTCGCCCAACTTCCATCACTGGCTTACGGCAGCCCAGGTGGGCCAGGAGTTTGGTCCCGCACAGGCAGATATTGCCAGCATTACGAGCTGGCTGGCTAGCCAGGGATTCAGCGTCACCAGCATCTCGCCAGACCGGAGGACGATCAACCTCGCGGGTTCGGC
>JAJXXG010000169.1 GCA_021781255.1 Acidobacteriota bacterium | reverse complement strand
TCCGATCTGGGAATTTGTCTTTTAACTTTGCGGCCAGATCCCGCGCGTGGTTGCGGGCTGCGTCTCTCTTCTTGTCGCTGCCGTCCGCGGCATACATATCAGCGAGCACGGCCTGGCGGTATGCGGCTTCATAGAGGGCACGGGCCGTGCGCGGGCTTTCGGGGTGCTCCGCCGCATATTTTTCGTAGATGTCCGATTCCCTCTCAGGGCACTTGGTCGAGCCCTGCCAGTCGCCGCAGAGCTTGTTGTCGATGAGCTCGAAGGCCGCCAGATCGGCCCATCGCGTGTGCGGGTAGTATTTGATGACCTTCTTCAGCTCGTCCTCGTCCATCTGGTCATGCAGAATGGGGTCGCGCTCTTTGGACGAGGGCAGCGAGGAGAGGTCGGCCTTCTGCAGTTGCCACAGAATGTCGGCGGCGCGCCACGAGGCCTGGGCCGCGAGCGGTGAGTTGGGAAACATCTCTGCCAGGCGGCGGTAAAGCAGGCGCGCGCTGCGGGCGGCGTTGGCAGGCCCGCGCGGATCGCTGGCCAGCGCCTCCTGATTGGCCGCCGTGCCCATCAGCACCTGGTCGCCGTTGGCAGTGGTTTCAACCACCACACCTTTGGCCTCAATCCACCCGGTGATGGGCGGAGGTATGTCATTGCTGCCGATGACCGGCTCGTCGCTCTGGTGCTCCTCTTGCACGTCGGTGTTGGCGTAGACGCGCATCCAGGGGCCGCTCTTTTCCGCCACCACCATTTCGCGGCCAATCTGCACGCGGTCCACCTTTTGCGAACTCTTGTTGGGCGTGATGTAAAGCCAGGTCACGCGGATCACCGTGGCGCGCGGTCCGGCCATTGGCTTTACGATCTGCGGCTGCTTCTTCTGGCCGCTGGCGGCGAGCGCGGCGCAGGCGACGGCCAGGCCGAAAGCCAGCGCGCGCGGAGCGGCGTGGCAAAGTGCGCGGATGCGGAGTCTCATCACAGGGAAAATCATAGCCCAACGGACATCAAGAATCTGTTTCGGAAAGTACTTCGGCCAGCAACGCCGGGTCTAAGTTGCCGCCGCTGACGACGGCCACGGCCTTGCGGAACGAAGGCAGCTCGGCGGTGTGAAAGAGCAGCGCGGCTGCGGCAACGGCTCCGCTGGGCTCGGGAACGAGGCGGGCGGCGGCGACGATGGCCCGCATGGCGGCGCGAATCTCCGCCTCCGTGACCGTTACGATGCCATCGACGAACATCTGGATGTGCGCAAAGTTGCGCCGGCCCACGCTCTGCGTGCGCAGGCCGTCGGCGAGGGTGCGGCTGGTGAGCTCGGCGGGCCACTCGACGATGTGGCCGGTGCGGAAGCTCTCGGCTGTATCGCCGGCCAGCTCCGGCTCGACGCCGATGACCTGGGTCTGAGGCCTCAACTGCTTGACCGCAGCGGCCACGCCGCTGAGCAGGCCGCCGCCGGAGACCGGCGCGAGCACGAGGTCCACGTCCGGGAGGGATTCAACGATTTCAAGGCCGCAGGTGGCCTGCCCGGCGATGATCTGCTCGTCATCGTAGGGCGGGACAACGATGTAGCCGTGCGCTCGGACCAGTTCCTCGGCCTTGGCCAGGCGCTCGCTGGAGGCCACGCCCACATCGACAACCTCGGCGCCAAGGGCCAGCGTGGCGGCACGCTTGATGGCAGGAGCGTTTGACGGCATCACGATGACAGCTTTAGCTCCGACGGCGCGGGCAGCGTAAGCTACGCCCTGCGCATGGTTGCCGCTGGAGTAGGTGATGACGCCGCGGGCGATTTCATCGGGTGTGAGCTGCAGTATCTTGTTGGCCGCGCCACGGATCTTGAATGCGCCGATGGGCTGGAGGCTTTCTGCCTTGAGCCAGACCTCTTTGTCTGTGCCGTAGCCGGCAAGGCCGGGAAAGGGCGCGCTGATGAGCGGGGTTTGGACGGCGATTTCGGCGATCCGGGCAGCGGCGGCGCGGATGGCGTCAATGGAGACGAGAGAGTCAGGTCCGGCAGTCATGGCAGGTATTTTTCCGGCACCGGGCCGGCTGTGGTGTTTGCTTCCCACAACACGGAGAGAACTCTCCAGCGAGTGCCATCGAAGACGGCCTGCACGCTGTTGATGCCGATGGCGGTGGGTTTGCCGTCGGGCGTGGAGCGGATTTCGTAGGTGCTCCAGAGATGGGCGAAGTGGCCGTAGGTTTCGGACTTCACTTTCACCTGGCGCTCATACATCTCTTCTCTGCCGCGTCTGGCAACGGCGTCGATCCAATCGTCGACCGTGAGGACACGCGGCGCGAAGGAGCCGTCCTGCAGTTGGCGGATGGGGGTGAGGCGCGCTTCGGGTAAGAGCAATTGGCGGAGGCAGGTGCGGTCCTTGTTGCCCGGGCCGCTGACGGCTTCATCGAGGGCTTTGGTCAGCTGATCGAGGGTTGCGGAGGGCGGACAAGCCGGAATGATGGCCTTGGGCTCTTGTGCGGCAACTTTGGAGCAAAGCGCAAGAGCAAGAAATGCGGCGAAGAACAAAAGTGACGATGCGAAGCGGCGCATAGTTTGGGCCTCCAATGTAGCACTGAGGATGAAGCCAGGGTTATGGGCGCTCTGCGAGCATAGTTCGCTTCAAATCTCCATGATGACCGGCATGATCATGGGGCGGCGGCCGGTGGTTTTCTGAATCAGGCGCTTCAGGTCGGAGCGGACTTTGTCCTTGACCATGCCATAGTCGGTCTTTTGCTCGCCGCTCAGTTCTTCCAGTGTTTTCAGGACGGCTTCGCGGGCCTGCTCGGTAATGTCTGCGCCGCCAAAGCCGCGCATGACGACCTCGGGAGCCAGTTCCAGCTTGCCGGTGCGCTTGTTGATGGCCAGCACGGCGAGCACGATGCCGTCTTCCGAGAGGATGCGGCGGTCGCGGATGACGAGGTCTTCGACAACGTCGATCGATGAGCCGGAGTCGATGAGCACGCGGCCCGCGGTGATCTTGTCTTTCTTGCGGGCGTTGTCCTTGTCCAGTTCCAGCACGTCGCCGTCTTCAATAACGATGGCGTGTTCCACTGCGCCGGTTTCCATGGCGATCTGCGCGTGGTGGCGCAGGAAGCGGTAGTCACCGTGGACGGGGATGAAGAACTTGGGCCGGACGAGGTTGATGAGCAGGCGCTGCTCTTCCTGGCTGCCGTGGCCGCTGACGTGAATGAGGCCGCTGGAGCCATCGTCGCAGATGACGTTTGCGTCGCGGCGATAGAGGTGGTCGATGACGCGGAAGATGTTCTTCTCATTGCCGGGAATGATGCGGGAACTGAGTATGACCGTGTCGCCGGCGTCGATGTGGGCGTGCTTGTGGTTGTCCACGGCGGCGCGGCTGAGGGCGCTCATGGGTTCGCCCTGCGTGCCGCTGATGAGGATCATGAGCTGATCCGGCGGATAGTCGCGCATCTGGCCGGGATTGATGATGAGGCCCGGCGGAATGTCGATGTAGCCCAGGTCCTGCGCAATCTCGGTGCTTTCCATCATGGAGCGGCCAACGACGGCCACTTTGCGCCCGTGGGTGCGCGCCAGCTCAAGCGCGATGCGGATGCGGTAGATGGAAGAAGAGAAGCAACTGAAGAAGAGTTTCTTCTTGGTGCGCGAGAAGATTTCGTCGAGCCGTGGCACAACCGCGCGCTCACTGGGCGTGTAGCCGTGGCGCTCGACATTGGTCGAGTCCTGGAGCAGGGCGAGCACCCCGCGCTTGCCGTATTCGGCAAAGGTGTGCAGGTCAAAGGGTGTGTCGTCCAGCGGCGACAGGTCGATTTTGAAGTCGCCCGTGTGGATGACAACGCCGACCGGAGTCTCGATGGCCAGCGCCACGCAGTCCACCAGCGAGTGGGTGACGCGGATGGGCTCGATGGTGAACGGGCCGATGGTGAATTTTTCCTTGGGCGTGATCTCGATGAGCTCGGTTTCGTCGAGCATCTGGTTCTCTTCGAGATTGCCCTCCACATAAGCCAGCGTGAACTCGGTGGCGTAGACGGGAACCTTGAGTTCGCTGAGGAACCAGGACAGTCCGCCGATGTGGTCCTGATGGCCGTGGGTGAGAATGATGGCGCGAACATGGGCCTTGTTCTCAACCAGATAGGAGATGTCGGGAACGACGACATCGACGCCCAGCAGCTCCGATTCAGGGAACATGAGTCCGGCGTCAATCACGATAATGTCGTCTTCCCAGCGCAATGCGAGGGAGTTCATGCCGAACTCGCCCAGCCCGCCGAGGGGGATGATTTTCAGTTTTTTCGTTTGCATCTGTCAGGTTTGATGCTAACACCAGCGGGGTTGGCGGGGTTAGCGGAGTTGGCGCTGCCGGGGGCTGGCAGTAGTACGTTGGGTGGGGTTGTGCGTCCATTGCTGATATGCGCTTTCTTCTTCTTGGCCTTGTTTTAGCACTGCCCTCGCTTGGAGCGGCGGCGCCTGCCGGACCCGTGGTGGCGGGCTATGTGTTTCCCCAGAACGCGACGCTGCAACCGGGACAGGTGGATGCGCGCGGGATGACGCGGATCTATTACGCCTTTGCCAACATCCGCGACGGGCGGATGGTGGAGGGCTTTCCCACGGATGCGGCAAACATTCCGAGCGTGACGGCGCTGCGGCGGGAGAATTCGCGGCTGACGGTGCTGATCTCGGTGGGCGGATGGATGTGGTCGGGCGGATTCTCTGACGTTGCGCTGACGGCGAAGAGCAGGAAGGAGTTCATCCAGAGCGTGTCGGAGTTTCTGGATCGCTACGGTCTCGACGGGCTGGACGTGGACTGGGAGTATCCGGGCATGCCGGGCGCAAGCCACGCCTTCCGCAGCGAGGACAAGGGGAACCTTACGCTCCTGGTCAAAGAACTGCGCAAGCGGTTGGATGCGGAAGGGAGGAAGCGGCACAAGCGGCTGTATCTGACGATTGCTGCGGGCGCTTCGGATGAGTACCTGGCGCACACCGAGATGGCAAGGGTTGCGCGCTTTGTGGATGCGGTGAATCTGATGACGTATGACTACTACTTGCCTGGAGCCGACGCCGTCACCGGGCACAATGCGCCGCTGTTTGCCAACCCGGCGGACCCGAAGCATGCTTCGGCGGATGCGATGGTGCAGGCGTTTGAGCAGGCCGGTGTGCCGGCGGAAAAGATTCTCCTTGGCGTTCCGTTCTATGGCAAGGTGTGGGGCGAGGTGGCGGACAAGGATCATGGGCTGTTTCAGCGGGGGACGAAGGCGCCGGGCGGGGATGCGGCGTACAGCGTGAT
>JAJXXG010000714.1 GCA_021781255.1 Acidobacteriota bacterium | reverse complement strand
TGGCGAATGGCCAGCGCATCGTCCAACGAGATGGTCAGCGGCTTCTCCACCATCGCGGAGACTCCGAACCGCGCAGCCGTCTCAATCACCTTGCGGTGGTCGGCAATGGAGGTGTACACCAGCACCGCCTGCGGGTGACGCGCCTCGATCAGGCTCGCTGTGTCTGGGAAGAACAGGCTGCGGGGCAGCGAATACTTGCCGCTGTACTTGGCCACCAGCGCTGGGTCAGCCTCGGCTATGCCCACAAGCTGCACATCTTTGTGCTGCGGCAACTGCGCCAGAAATCCTTCCACGTGGCCGTGGACCAACCCCACAATCGCCACCCGCAGCGGTGCGGGCTGGGCCTTGGCAAACGGGGTAAACAAAGCGGCAACCAGCCATGCCGGCAACAGAACGTGGCTCAACTTCAACAGAAAACCGGGACGAACAGAATGGCAGTGCATCAGGAACGGCTCCTCCTCGCGCCGATTCTATCCGGTCAGCCGGCAGTAATCTTTCAGATTCCCGGCGGAAACAGCGCCGGACAACCTGCCGCAGCATGCCACCATCGATTCAGCAAGGCTTGCCGCATCGGCAGCCGGAAGGGAATTTTTTCATGCCAATCCCCCGCCATCTTTCTTATTTCCGTTTTCTTCTGGTTCTTCCGGTTCTGCTCTGCTTGGGGCCCGTCGCCCATGCGCAAATCCCCAAGGGAGACGTGTTTGTGGGCTTCAGCCGCACCGGCTCTGACACCTTCTACCCCAACGTGGGCGGGCTGAACGGCTGGGAGGCGGCCGTGCACTTCAAGACTGGCCATTTCCTGGGATTTGAGGGCGACCTGACCCACTACGGCCTGGGAGCCGACTCCACAGTGCCGCGCACGACCATGGTGCTGGTAGGCCCGCGGATCACCGTCGGCTTTGCCGGGGTGGACATCTTCGGCCACGGGCTGGTGGGCGGTGAGCACTCGTCCAACAGCAACCGCAACCTCCCTATCTCCGGTGGCGCGCTGGCCTATGCTCTGGGCGGCGGACTCGACTTTCCCCTGGCGCCGTTCTTTGCCTGGCGCATCCAGGGCGACCGCATCAGTGCGCCAACGCAGTCGCCGTCCAATGGAACCCATGCCCGCTTTTCCACCGGTATCGTGCTTCGTTTCTAGAGGTTAGCAACACAGTCCCAATATCCGGTCCATGCATGTCATCGCGCTCCGGGAAATTTGCGTCCATCAGGACGTGGAAGCGACAGCAGTCCAAATCCGGTTTCGTTGCCCCTGTTGCGGCTGTAAAACACTGGAGACCCCGGCCTCCATGGGGCTGTGCCCCGTCTGCTGGTGGGAAGACGACGGCCAGGACGACTCCGACGCCCGCGAGGTGCGGCGCACCGTGAACGGCGAGCTGAGCCTGCTGCAGGCTCGCGAGTACTACGCCTGCTACGGCGCCGCTCACCCCCGGTTCCTGCCTTACGTGCGCAAGCCCCGCGTCACTGAGCAGTAACGTGACTCCAACGGTGCATTCCGGCCCCCAAAGGCGGTGCCGCGGTTTGACCCTGCCCCAAATCCCTCTTACCATGAGATGAGATATTTCCCCGGCCCAGCGGCGCTGTTTTCCCAGGAGCAGCAGGCCGTGGTGGCAGTTTGTTTGGCGCCTGGCGCGCCCGGAAGGCAAAACGTTGAGTTCAGTCGATACCCTCGAAAACACCCCCCAACCTGAGACGGCCGGGCAGGCGCACGCGCACGAAGGCCACGACCATGAGCATGACCACGCGCACCCCCACCAGCACGGGCCGGTTCTGAATCCGGAGTGCACCCAGGAACTGGTGCTGGACGTGCCCGCCGAGGAGGTCACCAAGGCCTTCCGCACCGTGGTTCGCAGCTATCAGAAATACGCCCGCATCCCGGGCTTCCGCCCCGGCAAGACGCCGGAGTCGGTCATCCGGCGGCGCTTTGCCACTGAGATCCGCAAGGAAGTAATTGATGGCCTGCTGCCCGAGCGCTTCAACAAGAGCGTCAGCGAGCTGGGCATCCGCCCGGTGGGCCAGCCGCAGGTAACGGAACTGACCGTGGATGACGGCCAGCCCCTGCACGTGAAGGCCGTGTTTGAGTACGTTCCGTCCTTCTCGATTGAGGGCTACCAGAGCGTGACCGTGGAGAAGCTCCCGGTGGAGATCACCGAAGACGAGTTCCAGCACGAGATCGCCGAGCTGCGCGAGTCCCGCGCCACCATTGAGCCGGTAGACGAAGACCGCGCGCTGGTGGATGGCGACTGGGCGCAGATCTCCTACAGCGGCCAGGTGGTGGGCGAGCAGGATGCCGAGCCGGTGGCCGGACAGGATGCCCTGGTTGAGATTGGCGGCAAGGATACGGTGGAGGCATTCTCCACCGTGCTGCGTGGTGCAAAGCCCGGCCAGGAGCTGAAGGCTGAGGTGATCTACCCGGCTGAGTATCCTGAGGCCAAGCTGGCCGGCAAAACGGTGGCCTACGACGTAACCGTGAAGGCCATCAAGAAGCGCATCGTGCCGGAGCTGAACGACGACTTCGCCAAGGAACTCGGCAACTACGAGACGCTGGCCGATCTGGAGAACCGCATCCGCGAGCACATGAGCAACCGCAAGCGCCACAGCGTGGAAGCGGAGACCAAGGACAAGCTCTTTGCCGCGCTCAGTGAGAAGTTCCCCTTCCCGGTTCCGGAGTCGCTGGTGCAGGACCAGATTGACGCCCGCCTGGAGCGCGGACTGCGCGCCCTGGCCGCCCAGGGCATGGACCCCGAGCAGATGCGCAAGCTGGACTTTGCCCGCCTGCGCACCGCCCAGCGCGACGGCGCCATCGCTGAAGTAAAGACCTTCCTGCTCATCGATCGCATCGCCGAGGCCGAGGGCATTACGGTGAGCGAAGAAGAAGTGGAGCGCGAACTGCACATGGCCGCGTTGCAGTCCCGGGAATCAGTTGAGACACTCCGCCAGCGTTTGACGCAGGACGGCGGCCTCGCTAGAATCCGGGAACAACTGAAGCGCGAAAAGACCGCAAATCTGCTGTATGAACGGCTGCCCGCCTAGGGCATACACGGGGTAAGGCGCCGCGTTGTCTCTGGTCACACAGCCCAGGCAGCGCGGCTACCACAAACGGGGATGGAGATCCCCAACCGAAGAGCGAGAAGAACACCCAATGGCATTGGTTCCCATGGTGGTTGAGCAGACGAGTCGGGGCGAGCGCGCCTACGACATCTATTCCCGTCTGCTACGCGACAACATCATCTTTCTTGGCACGCCGATTGACGACCAGGTGGCCAATCTCGTGGTTGCGCAAATGCTCTTCCTCTCCGGCGAGGACCCGGAGAAGGACATTCAGCTTTACATCAACTCGCCGGGCGGTTCCATCACGGCGGGGCTGGCGATCTATGACACCATGCAGTTCATCAAGAACAACGTGGTGACCTACTGCATCGGCCAGGCCGCCAGCATGGGAGCTTTCCTGCTGCTGGCCGGGACCAAGGGCAAGCGGTTTGCGCTGCCCAACTCGCGGATTCTCATTCACCAGCCGTCCATGGGCGGGCTCAGCGGCCAGGCCACGGACATTGACATTCATGCACGCGAAATTCTGCGCATCCGCGAAATCACCAACAACCTGATGGCCAGGCACACGGGACAGTCGCTCGACCGCATCGAGCACGACGTGGAGCGCGACTTCATCATGAACGCGCAGCAGGCCAAGGAATATGGCATCATCGACGAGATCATTGACCGGCCACGCACCTAGCGGCGGGTCAATGCAGCACGTCAGTGGAACAAAGGGCAAGGGGGGTTCGACCAATGAAAACGCGCACGGGGCCTGAAGAAGCGCTGCGCTGCTCGTTCTGCCACAAGTCGCAGGACGCGGTAGCCAAACTGATCTCGTCGCCCAGCGACTATCCTCGCGCATACATCTGCGACGAGTGCGTTGCGGTCTGCAACTCCATCCTCGAAGATGACCGGGGCGAGGCGCACCCAGCCGCCGCCGCGGGCCATCTGCCCAAGCCGCAGGAAGTGAAGAGCTTCCTCGATGACTTTGTCATCGGCCAGGACCAGACCAAAAAGAAGCTGGCCGTCGCGGTCTACAACCACTACAAGCGCATCCAGATGAATCGCATGCGCAACAATGAGGTGGAGCTGGCCAAGAGCAACATCCTGCTCATCGGGCCCACGGGCTCCGGCAAGACGCTGCTGGCGCACACCCTGGCCAAGATGCTCGACGTGCCGTTTGCGATTGTGGACGCCACCACGCTCACGGAAGCCGGCTATGTGGGCGAGGATGTGGAGAACATCATCCTCAAGCTGCTGCAGGCCGCCGACGGCGATGTGGCGCGCGCCCAGCAGGGCATCATCTACATCGACGAGATCGACAAGATAGGCCGCAAGGACGAGAATCCCTCCATCACCCGCGATGTCTCCGGCGAGGGCGTTCAGCAGGCTCTGCTCAAGATTCTTGAGGGTACGGTTGCCAACGTGCCGCCGCAGGGCGGACGCAAGCATCCGCACCAGGAGTTCACCGCCGTCGATACCACCAACATCCTCTTCATCTGCGGCGGCGCATTCGTCGGGCTGGAGCGCGTAGTTGGCCGTCGCATCGGCAAGAAGGCGTTGGGCTTCAAGACCGCGGACGCCGAAGCGGATGCCGCGACGACCCGTTCGCATCGCGATACGGAACTGCTGCGCAAGACCGAGCCGCAGGACCTGATCAAGTACGGTCTGATTCCGGAGTTCGTCGGTCGCCTGCCCGTGATGGGCGTGCTGGACGAGTTGGATGAAGCCGCGCTGATCGAGATTCTCACCAAGCCGCGCAATGCGATTCTGAAGCAGTATCAGCGCCTGCTGGAGTATGAGAATGTTCGCCTGCACTTTACGCAGGAAGCCGTGAGCGCTGTTGCCCGCGAGGCGCTGGCCCGCAAGGTGGGTGCGCGCGGCCTGCGCATGATTCTGGAAGAGCTGATGCTCGACCTGATGTATCACTTGCCGTCGAACAAGCGCGTGCGCGATCTGGAGATTACGCGCGAGATGGTGGAGCGCCGCGACCTTTCGCTGTGCCTGCTTGAGAAGGCTGGCTGATCGATCCTGTTCGTAGACTGAATCTGCTGCTTCCGTTCCGGCTGTCTCCTGAATATGGGCACAGCCGGGGCGCGATGTTCTGCTCTCTTCCCCTTGCGCAGATTCCGTTCGGCTGTACAATCCCAACAATGGTTGCGTAACAGGTGCTGAAGCCGCAGCGCCTCTTGCGCGTCTAATACCTATGGTGGCTTTATGACTGCATCCCGCGAAAAGACCGAGCTTCGCAAACTCCCCATGATGCCCATTCGGGACATGGTGATCTTCCCCTACATGATGACGCCCTTCGTGGTGGGCCGCCAGTCGAGCGTGCGCGCCCTGGAAGAGGCACTCAATGGCGACCGCAAAATCTTTCTTGCCACGCAGCATGACGCCTCCATCGACGAGCCCCGCGCCAAGGACATCTTCCAGGTCGGCTCCATCTGCAACATTGTGCAGAGCGTCAAGATGCCCGACGGCAATATCAAGGTGCTGGTCGAGGGCGTGGAGCGCGCCAAGTCCGTTGAGGTCAGCGACCGTGACGGCTTCTTCGTCGCCAGCGTGCGCACCGGCAAAACCGAGTTTGAGATGACGCCGGCCGTGGAGCAGCTCATGCAACGCGTCACTGGACTCTTTGAGCAGTACGTCAAGCTGCAGCAGTCGCTCAACTACGAGACCATCATCGCCGCCGTGCGCATGGATGAGCCGGCCAAACTGTCTGACACCATCGCCGCCAACCTGCAGCTGGGCATTGAGGAAAAGCAGGAGCTTCTTGCCATCTTCGATCCCGCGGCGCGCCTGGCGCGCATCGCAGACGTGCTCGATATTGAGATTGAAAAGCTCGACCTCGACCGCAGCATCCAGTCGCGCGTCAAGCGCCAGATGGAGCGCGCGCAGAAAGAGTACTACCTCAACGAAAAGATCAAGGCCATCCAGAAGGAGCTGGGCCGCGGCGAGAAGAGCGAGTTCGACGAACTGCGCAAGAAGATTGAGACCGCCGGCATGCCGAAAGAGGTGCTCGACAAGGCGATCCAGGAGCTGAAGAAGCTGGAAGCCATGCCGCCCATGTCGGCCGAGTCCACCGTAAGCCGTAATTACATTGACTGGCTGCTGGCCGTGCCGTGGAAGAAGCGCTCCAAGGAGACCCGCTCCATCGACTACGCCGAGAAGGTGCTCAACGAGGACCACTACGGCCTGGAGAAGATCAAGGAGCGCATCCTGGAGTTCCTCGCTGTTCGCCAGCTCGTCAAGAACCCCAAGGGTTCCATCCTGTGCTTTGTCGGACCTCCGGGCGTGGGCAAAACCTCGCTGGGCATGTCGATTGCCAAGGCCACGGGCCGCAAGTTTGTGCGCCTGTCCCTGGGCGGCGTGCGCGATGAGGCTGAGATTCGCGGCCACAGGCGCACCTACATCGGCGCGCTGCCGGGCCAGATCATCCAGCACATGAAGCGCGCAGGCACCAAGAACCCCGTCTTCCTGCTCGACGAAGTCGACAAGATGGCCTCGGACTTCCGCGGTGACCCGGCCTCGGCACTGCTTGAGGTTCTGGACCCCGAGCAGAACACGACCTTCCAGGATCACTATCTCGACGTGGACTACGACCTCTCGCAGGTGCTCTTTGTCGCCACGGCCAACGTGATGCACACCATTCCCGCGCCTTTGCAGGACCGCATGGAAGTGCTTCGCCTGCAGGGCTACACCGAGATGGAAAAGCTGGAGATCGCACGCCAGTATCTGGTAAAGAAACAGCGCGAGCAAACCGGCCTGGGCGAAAAGAATGTCGTCTTCCAGGACGACGCCATCCTTGCCATCATTCGCAGCTACACCCGCGAGGCCGGCGTTCGCAACCTGGAGCGCGAGATCGGCAACGTATGCCGCAAGGTGGCCCGACGCGTGGTGAAGAAGGGCGCCAAGCATAAGGAAGAGATCACGGCGGCCAACATCCACGAGTTTCTCGGCGTGGTGCGCTTCCGCGACTCCGAGGTGCATGAGAAGAGCGAGGTAGGCCTTGTAACCGGCCTGGCCTGGACCGAGGTGGGTGGCAGCATCCTCACCACGGAGGTGCAGGTCCTGGACGGCAAGGGCAAGCTCACCATCACCGGCCAGCTTGGCGACGTGATGCAGGAGTCCGCACAGGCCGCGCTCAGCTACATCCGAGGCAAGGCGCAGGCGCTTGGGCTCAGCCGCGAGTTCTATCGCAACGTGGATCTGCACCTGCACGTGCCCGAGGGCGCCATTCCCAAGGACGGCCCGTCGGCGGGCATCACCATGGCCACCGCTCTGGCCAGTGCGCTGTCCAGGATTCCCGTGCGCCGCGATATCGCTATGACCGGCGAAATCACCTTGCGCGGCAAGGTGCTGGCCATCGGCGGCTTGAAGGAGAAGCTGCTCGCTGCCTTGCGCGCGGGCATCTTTGAGGCCATCCTGCCCCGCGCCAACGAAAAGGACATTGCAGAGCTGCCCGACAACATCAAGAACTCCATGAAGCTGCACTTTGTGGACACCATGGACGAGGTGCTCGCGCTGGCGCTGGAAGGTCCTCTGCCGACCCCAGTCCCGGCAGAGACCGAGGTGCTGGCCACTGTAGCGCCGGCGGAGGGAGTGAGCGGGCAGGTGGCGCGCCAGTAGCGCCGCCCGCACACACACGCATGCGTTACACGACCCAATTTCTACTCTCGGCCATGGCCGCCGCGCAGTTCCCTGCGCCTGGCGTGCCAGAGGTCGCCTTCCTCGGCCGCTCCAATGTGGGTAAGTCCAGCCTGCTCAACGCCTTGGTCGGCGAAAAGGCGGCCAAGGTCTCGCAGACTCCGGGGCGCACGCGGGCCATCAACTTCTTTGCCCTCCTCGGCCCCGACCAGCGGCAAAAGAAAATCTTTGCCGATCTGCCCGGTTACGGCTACGCCAAGATCTCCAAGTCCATCTCCGCAGGCTGGCCGGCCTTCATTGAGCCGTATCTTGCAGACCGCGAGACACTTGGCTTGTGCATCTGTCTTGTGGATTCGAACGTTCCGCCCCAGGACAAAGACCGCCAGCTCATCGACTGGCTGCGTGCCGCGGGCCGCGAGTTTGCCGTGGTGGCCACCAAAATTGACCGCCTGAGCGGCAATGAGCGCACCCGCAACCTGCTGGCCCTCAAGAAGGGCCTGGAGCTGGAAGAGATTCTGGCCGTCTCCTCCAAGACCGGCCACGGCCTGAAAGAGCTCTGGAGCCGGATTGAGGCTGCCGGAGAGCGCGGTTAACGCGATTCCAGGCTTGCACTACCTCAAACATCGCCCTCAACTCGACGCGACCGTCCGGCAGTCGGCGACTCGGCAGCATCACAAAACCGCTCGCCCATTCTGGAATCGTCCTAGCCGCGCCCGGCCCCGTCTGCGGCCGCTTCCGCATCTGAGCCTTGCGGCTCCGTCAGGCTGCCATCCGCGCCCAGCAGGCGAATGACGACCCCGCAGCCAATCTCTCCGCTGCGCATCCCCTTCCGCACCCGCTCCGCAAACTGCCCGGCAACCGCCGAGGAGCAACGCAGTAGTCGTGTGCCCTGCGCCAGCCGCCCCACGTAGCGCGGAGCCAGCCTTAGCCATCGCCGCGCCGCGCCAGCCTCCGGGGGCAGGCATTCGGCAGCAAGAGCATCCAGCTTGCGCATCCACAAGGCCGCAGGCTCCGTCACGCGCCAGGCCAGCAGCGCCTCTCCCGCGCCAAGCCCCACGGGCTGCAACCGCCGGGCGCGCCCACTCGCCAACTCCGCGACAGCCGCTGCCGCAAGCAGGTCGGGGGCCACGCCACGTTCCCGCATCTCGCGCTCCACAGCCTCTGGAGCGGCGCCCACGCAAACGGCCACCGCCTCGCCCTTGCGGATCTCGTTCTTCAGAATGCGTAGAGCTTCATCGAGTGAGGTCACCAGAAAGTCCGCAATGCCGTCGCGGATGGCCTGCTTCTGCGCGGCAGGATCGGCCGTCGCCGCCAGCGAGGCTGCCCCGGCAATGTTGCCCGCCACCACCAGCGCCCGACCCTCTGCGCTCAGCTCGCCCACATACAGCAGCCTGCCGCCCAGTCCGGGCTCCTGCGCCGGGTTCATCGCCGTGGGCGCCGTCTGCATCAGGCTGGCATAGGCGCTCTCCACCGCAACAAGAAAATCCAGTGCAGGCAAAAGATCGGAATCAAGCGCCAAGGCAGTCGTTCTCCATTGCTGGGGATTGTGGTGCGCCGGACTCAGTTCATCCCATCCGGATCGCGGTCACGCCAGCCAATCTTCCGGACGAAAAACACATACTCGCCGGGCTTGGCGGTCACGCGGAGGCGCTCCGCCGCCTTGGGCTTAACGCAGCCGTTCGGCGTTACCAGGCCCGACCGCAGCACATCCCCCACCGGGTACCAGTGCAGCTCCGGCGCATTGCCTTCCCCCACCGCGTCGCAGTTCACGTAGTACTCCATGGAGCGGTCATAGGTGGCGCGAACCGCAACCACGGTCGCCCCGGCGGGCAGCTTCAGCACCACGCTGCCGTCTCCGTTCTGCGTGGTCCAGTCCACGTGCTCGGTCTGCTCGTGGTTGATGCGCACCAGAAAGTTGTCCGGCGTCACGGCCAGTCCGGTCTTTCCGTCCAGAATGCGTAGGGTGATGGTCTTTGCCGATTGCGCCTGCAGCACGCCGCAGAACCCCAGCCCGCACAACATCGCCCCTGCGACCAAAGCCCGTCTCAGCATCATGCCCCTCTGCCGTCACCAGGCCGAATATGGCTGCCCGTCTGAGCCTGTCTCCTGCGACCCGGAGTGCACGTCGGCAATTCCTGGCTCGGTCTGGTCCAGCGAGTATAGCGCATCGGTGGTATCGGTTACCCAGGTATCGCTGCTGCGCGTCATCGGGTCCACCGGGATAACCCGCAGATAGCCGTTCTGCACCAGATCATCCAGCGACTGCGGAGCCTTCTGCTTGTCCATGGTGTAGGAGTCGATGGCCGCCCGCATCACGTGCAGGTCCTCCTTCAGCACCGCCTCCCGCGCGGACTTGATGGCTCCCACGAAGCTGGGAATGGCCAGCGTGGCCAGAATCCCGATGATCGCCATCACGATCATCAGTTCCAGCAGCGTAAAGCCCGCGTCCTGTTTGTGCGTCGTGCGCATGGCCCGTCCCTACCACTGAGAATATTTGGTGCCGTCCAGAGCCGTGCCCGTGGACTTGGAGTACACATCAAAGACGCTTTGCCCGCCGTAAGAGTCGGAGTCCGGATCGTCCTGCATGGATCGCAGCCCCCACTCCGCCCTGCCCGTCATCGGGTCCACCGGAATGCGCCGCAGAAACTTCAGCTTCTTGCCCTGCACGTCCACGCCGTTCACCAGCGTCTCCAGGTCAGGCGGATAGCCCTGCGTGTCCACCTTCACCTGGAAGGCTCCCTTGTCGGCGGCGTCCTTGTAGTGGTCGATTGCGTCGCGCATCTCCCACAGATCGCGGCGCAGCTCGCGTTCGTTCTCGCGCTTCACCTTGAATCGCGCAATCGGGATGGCCGCCGACGCCAGGATCGCCAGGATCGTCACGGTCACAATCAGTTCCACCAGCGTAAGGCCGTGCTCGGTGCGCCTGCGGTTTGGGCCGATGCCACGCATGTCTGCCACTGCCCTACTTCACCACGATCGCGGCCTGCCCGCCCTGCGCCTGAACCGCCTTTTGTGCGCTGGTCACGGCGCTGCCGCGGGTGATGGTCACGTCACTGGAGCCGGACGACTTGGCCTGGAAGGTGAGCACGCAGACCACGCCCGCTCCATTGATGCCTGCCGCACCCGGCGGACGCGATGCGTTGACCACAATGTTGCCCGGCCCGTCGTCGCGATGCACCAGGGCCACCGACTGCCCGTCCCGGCCCAGAAAGTCGCCGTTGTCCACATTCACCAGCGAGAGCCGCGCGGGATCATACTGCACCTGCAGCGGAACAGAGGAGACATCCGCCCCTCCCGAGATCACAATCGGCACCTGGAAGCTGGCTCCCACGGCCACCGGATCATGCGGAGGCACCAGCGACAGCCGGACCGGCTCCGCCGGTGCAGCAGCCGGAACAGGCGCGGCAACCGGAGGAGGCGCCGCCTGAGCCGGAGCAGGTGCAGCGGGGACAGGCACAGCGGGGGCAGGCGGCGGTGCGCCGGCCGTCTCCGCCGCTGTCCGCATCTGCTGCAGCGCCGCCGGACCCGCGGCCTGCGCGCTCTGGCCCGGAAGCGGAGCCACTGCAGCCGGCTGAGCGGTTACCGGGCGCATCGCCCGCCCTCCGCCGCCCACCATGGTGACGGACGCGATATGGCGCAGTTCGATCGTCTGGCCCGCGCCCGTATCCACCGTGCGCAGGTTCACCGGCGTCAGCTCCGGCGAGCGGACAATGTGCGGCACCATCAGGAAGACAATCTCGTCATCCTGCTTGATGTGGTCCTTTGACCCAAACAGATACTTGAGAATCGGAACCGCGCTCAGGCCCGGAATCCCCGTCCAGTTCACCTGGTCCTGCTGATTCAGAATGCCGCCCAGGATGTTGGCTTCGCCCTCGTGCAGCCGCACCACCTGCTCGCTCGTCTTCTGCGCGATGATCGGCTCTGTAACGCCGCTGATGGTGGTAGAGCCGCTCTGCGAGGTCACCTCAATCTTGATCTTCAGCGTGACGTCGTGGTCATAGTGAACGGTCGGCGTAATCTCGATGTTCACGCCCACATCCAGATACTGGAACTGCGTATTGACCAGCGAGCTCACCAGCGCGGTCGCCGCGCCCGTCTGGTACGAACCGGTTGCGATCGGAATACGCGAGCCGATCTTCATCGTGGCCTTCTGCTGATCGGTGGCCCGGATGCGCGGGTTCTGCAAAATCTTGGTATTGGAATCGTTCAGCAACAGGTTCGCCGTGGCCGCGCCCACCGTCACGGCAAAGTCCGTGGCGTTCAGGTGCGCCAGGTTGTACAGCGTCGGCGTGGTGGTCGTAGTGGTTGTTCCCGTGGTCGTGGAGGAGGCGCTGGTATTGGCGTTGGGCGCCTGCAACTGCACGCTGGCGCTGTTGGGCCACGCGATGCCCAGGTTGCGCTCCCAGTTCTTGGCCACTTCCATCACGGCAATGTCCACCACCACCTCCGGGCGGGCCTTGTCCAGGTCGTTGACCAGCTTCTGCGCCAGCAGCAGCTCATCCGGCGTGCCGCGCATCACGATCGCGTTCTGGCTGGCCACGCCGTACACCTTGGCGTTGGGCAGCACGTTGCGCAGGGCGGTCTGCACGTCATTCAGATCGTTCTGCTGCCAGGCGTTGGTCAAATAGAAGGTCTGCACCGCCTGCTCGTCCAGCTCCGTGCGCTTGGCGCGCGTGTTCTGCGCCACAAAGATGGTGTTGGTGGTCACTGGCCGCCAGAAGGTGCCGGAGAGCGTGCCCACAATGCGCAGCGCATCCAGCAGCGACACGTTCGTCAGGTCCACCTGCACGCGCTTGGAAACATAGTCGGGGTCGAACAGCACGTTCACGCCGGCGGCCTTGCCAATGGCCTGGTAGACCACCTTGGCGTCCTCCACCATGTGCAGCGTCACCGGCTCCTTCGACATCGGGCTCAGCTCCGGCGGCGGAGCCATCGAATCGATGTCGGCCTGCTCCATCGGCGTCTCGGTAGGCTCGGCCGGGGCTGGCGGGGCTACACCCTCCTGCCTGGCGCGAATCTTGGCAATCTCCTGCTGTGCCGCCTCATTGCCGGGGTCGATCTCCGCGGCGCGCAGCAGCTCCACCAGCGCGCCCTGCACATTGCCCGCGGCCTCCATCTTGCGCCCCCGGGTTACGTGCATGGCCGAAGCCGAAAGCCGCACGCGGTAGAGCGAAGTGCGGTAGCTCAGGTCGCGGGGAGACATCGTGTACGCCTGCTGGTAGTTCTGGTAGGCGGCGTCGTAGTCCTCGCGCGCCTCGGCGGCCTGGCCGCGCTTGTAAAAGGATCTCGCGGACTCCGCCTGCAGGGCGGAGCCGGGGCCGAAAACGGCCAGAAGAGCAAAACATGCAATCCAGAAGACCAGTCTGGAGGCAGCCGATGCGGCAGTGCTGCGGTTCATCGTACTCCCTTGCGTTTCGGCCGACCCGTCATCCACACCGGGCCTGAGCGGGCTGCCTTGGCGGCCCCGTACGCGACTTTCTTCGGTGGCTATTCCCATCCAACGATGCCTCATTTTAGCAAAGCCTCGTCAATGCTAGGATGTAGAGTCAAGGACGCTCCCCCATGGCACGGCAAACCAGCCACGCAATCACCCCGCCGGACCGCACCAAGGCTCAAAAGCCCGCGCGGCCTCGCGATGCCGTGGCTGCGGGAGAGCGGGACGCCGCCCAGAATCGGGCCGCCAGCCACGACTATTTCCTCCTGGAGAAGTACGAAGCCGGCGTCGCCCTTCGCGGCACTGAGGTCAAATCCATCCGCGAGGGCAAGGCCAACCTCAAGGACGCCTATGGCCTCATCAAGGACGGCGAGGCTTTTTTGCTCAACCTGCATATCGGTCCCTACTCTCACGGCAACATCGCCAATCACGACGAGACTCGCACGCGTAAACTGCTCATGCATCGCGAAGAAGTCCGCAAGCTACAATCCAAGACGCAGATTAAGGGTCATACGCTCATCCCCACCCGGCTCTATTTCCGCCATGGCCGCGTGAAATGTGAACTGGCCCTGGCCAAGGGCAAACAGGACTGGGACAAGCGCGAAACCGAGCGTCGCCGCGAGGCCGACCGCGAGGCCCGCGCCGCCGTAAACGCCAGCAAGCACCGCATGGGCCGCTAACTCCCCCAACCCGCCACCAAAGTACTGAGGTGAACATGCAGACGAAACTGGTTCTTGCAAATCCTGCCGAAATCGAGACAGGGCTGCTGGCCGTGCTGGCCGTGGACGCCCAAACCGCCAAAGGCCCCGACGCCAGGCCGGAGCCCCGGCTGCTCTCGGCCAATGAGGCCATCCAGGCGGCCGCCGCCAGCGTGCTCGCAAGCGGCGAGTTCAAAGCCGGCGCCAATGAAACCCTGCTGCTGCATGCTCCCGCGGGGCTGGCCGCCAAGCGGCTCCTGCTCGTCGGCCTGGGCAAGCAGGCCAAGGCCACCGTCCACAGCGTGCGCAATGCCGCCGGAACCGCCGTCCGGTTTACCAAGCCGCGCGCCATCCGGGAACTGGCATTTGCCCTGCCCGAGTCCAATTCGCTGCCCCTGGCCGCCTGCGCCCGCGCTGCGGTGGAGGGCGCCTTCGTCGGCGACTTTGACCCGGACACCTATCGCAGCGATCGCAAGGACGTCAGCGTCCAGTCCTTCACCGTGGTCGCTCCCGCCACAGCCGACCAGGAATCCCTGCAACCGGCCTTTGACGAAGGCGTAGTCGTGGGCGAAAGCCAGAACCTGACCCGGTCGCTGGTCAACGAGCCCGGCAACAAGCTCACGCCCACGGTGCTCGGCCAGCGCGCGGCCCAGATGGCGCAGCAGGTCGGCCTCAAGTGGTCCATCTACTCCACCGACAAGCTGCACGAGCTGAAGATGGGTGCCTTCTGGAGCGTCTCGCAGGGCTCCGCCGAGCCGCCCGCGCTCATCGTGCTGCGCTATGAGCCGGAAGGCGTAACCGAGGGCCCCGTACTGGGACTCGTCGGCAAGGGCATCACCTTCGACACCGGCGGCATCTCCATCAAGCCCTCCGACAACATGGAGAAGATGAAGTACGACATGGCCGGTGGCGCTGCCATGATCGGCGCCATGCGCGCCATCGCCCTGCTCAAGCCCAAGGTCCGCGTCATCGCCATCGTGTGCGCGGCAGAGAACATGCCCGACGGCAAGGCGCAGAAGCCCGGCGACGTGCAGACCGCCATGTCCGGCAAGACCATCGAAATCATCAACACCGACGCGGAAGGCCGCCTGGTGCTCGCCGACGGCCTCAGCTACGCCAGGCAGCTGGGGGCCACGCATCTGATAGATGCCGCCACCCTGACCGGAGCCTGCGTGGTGGCGCTGGGCATGATCAACGCCGGCGTCTTCGCCAACGACGAGGATGCCTACGGCCGCTTCAACGCCGCTCTCGCCACCTCCGGCGAAAAGTTCTGGCGGCTGCCCGTCGGCGACGAGTACGCCGAGATGATCAAGTCCGAGATCGGCGACATCAAGAACACCGGCGGACGCTGGGGCGGCGCCAGCACGGCAGCCGAGTTCCTGCGCGTCTTTGCCGAGGATACCCCCTGGGTTCACCTCGACATCGCAGGCGTGGCCTGGGTGGAGGATGCTCGTCCCTACATCGCCAAAGGTCCCAGCGGCATCGCCGTCCGCTCCGTGCTGGAGTGGGTGCGCAGCTACCATCCGGAGCCGCCCAAGCCGGCCGAGGAACCTGCGCCCGCTGAGCCGCCCGCACCGCCCAGCTACCGCGCCTCCAACTTTGCCGACACCGGCGGCGGCATCTAGCTCCACACGGACCCGCATCGATAGCAGTCGCATTGGCCCTCGCCGCAGCACATGCGCGAGGGCCAATGCGCATCCGGCCTCAACCTACGGGCAACGATGCACGGAATACCACGGCGATGAACAGGCGCGCGCGGCCCTCACACGCCCACAATGTTGCCATCCGCATCCACATCAATCGAGAGCGCCCGCGGAGCATGCGGCAGGCCCGGCATCAGCATCATGTTGCCCGACACGGCCACCACAAAGCCCGCGCCCGCGCTCAGCACGGCATCGGTCACGCGCAGTGACCAGCCTGTCGGCGCGCCCATCCGCTTCGGATCGTCCGTCAGCGAATACTGCGTCTTGGCCACGCACACCGGCAGCCGGCCAAATCCCCACTCCGTATAGCGTTGCAGCTTTGCCCGCGCCGCATCGCTCAGGGTCACATCGTCTGCTCCGTACACCAGCGTGGCAATCCTGCGCAGCTTCTCTTCCAGCGGCTCATCCAGCGAGTACAGCGGACGCACCTGCGACTCGGGATTGTCGGCAATCGCCTCCACCACCTTTTCGGCCAGGTCCATGGAACCCGCTCCGCCGTTGCGGAATGCCTCCGTTACGGCGCAGGCAACGCCCTGCCGCGCGCACTCAGCGGCAATGGCATCCAGTTCCTCCGCCGTGTCCGCCGGAAAGTGATTGACCGCCACCACAATCGGCACGCCGAAGCGCCGAAGCGTGGCGATGTGGTGCCCCAGATTCGCAAAGCCCGCCTCCAGCTTCCCTTCCCCCTGCGCCCGCAGGCTCTGCACGGTGGCCACCAGCACCGCCGCCGAAGGCCGAATGCCCGAGACCCGCATCACGATGTCAAAGTACTTCTCCGCGCCAAGGTCCGCCGCAAAGCCCGCCTCGTTCACCACGTAGTCGGCCAGCCGCAGCGCCATCTGCTGCGAAAGAATGCTGCATGTTCCGTGGGCAATGTTGCCAAATGGCCCGGCATGCACCAGCGCCGGAGTCCCCTCGGTCGTCTGCACCAGGTTGGGCAGAATCGCCTCGCTCAGCAGCGCCATCATGGCGCCGCTCGCGCGCAGATCCGCCGCCGTCACCGGCCGCCCGCTGCGCGAAACACCCACCACAATCGCATCCAGCCTGCGGCGCAGGTCCTCGCGGCTGGCGGCAAGCGCCAGAATCGCCATCACCTCAGACGCGGCCGTAATCACAAAGCTCGACTCGCGCCCCGCGCCCTCGCCCTTCGCGCCTACTGACACGGCAATCCGCCGCAGTGCGCGGTCGTTCATGTCCATGGCGCGCGGCCACGTCACCTGCGCCGGATCCAGGTCCAGCGCATTGCCGTGGAACAGGTGCGCATCCACCATGGCGGCCAGCAGGTTGTGCGCGGCCGTAATGGCGTGAAAGTCTCCGTGAAAGTGCAGATTGATCTTCTGGCTCGGCTCCACCTGCGACAGGCCGCCGCCCGCAGCGCCGCCCTTGAGCCCGAAGACTGGCCCCAGCGACGGCTCCCGCGACGTCACAATCGCCTTGCGGCCAATCCGCTCCAGCCCCTGCGCCAGCCCAATGGAAACCACCGTCTTGCCCTCGCCCGAGGTCGTGGGCGTGGTGGCCGTCACCAGGATCAGCTTGCCGCGAACCGGCAACGCCGGGTTGGCCAGCAGGTCCAGCTTGAGCTTGGCGCCATGCGGGCCCATCTGCTCATATTCGTCCGGCAGCAGGGCCAGTTTCTGCGCAACATCCTGTATCGGCAACAACGTATGGGTCATCAAGGCCGTGTTTGTCATAACCATAACCGTGGAGCACTATACTCCCGCGCTCCCGGCCGGTTTGTGATGCGGATTACGTCAGTCGCCCCGCGTTACATCGCCTCGGGGCTCTCAATGCCCAGCCAGCCGAGCACCGTCACCAGTTCGCGCAGCGCCACCGCCGCCGTCGCCAGCAGAAACGTCTTCCGCGCCGGGTCCTCTTCCGTAAGGATGTGGTGCTTGTGGTAGAAGTTGTTGAACTCCTGCGCAAGTTGGAAGGCGTGCTTGGCCAGATACGCCGGCTCTGACGTGGCAATGCTCTGCTCCAGCACCAGCGAGCGGCGGCCCGCCCGCAGCCACAGCGCCCAGATGTCCTCATTCTCCGCGCCCGCCAGCGATTCTGCCAATTCAGTCAACCCCGCCAGCTCTGCCAGCGCCGCTTCCGCCGTCGTTCCGCCCTTGCGAAAGATATTGCGAATCCGCACCACGGCGTACTGAATGTACGGCCCCGTCTCGCCTTCAAAGCTCAGCGCATCCTTGAAGTCAAACGCGATTACCGAATTGCGCGTGTACTTCAGCATGAAGTAGCGCAGCGCGCCAATCGCAATCTGCGCGGCAATCCGCTGCCGCTCGGCCTCGTCGCGACTGGTCTGGCGCGCGTCCACTTCGGCCCGCGTCGCGGCAATCAGCTTGTCGATCAGGTCATCGGCCTTTACGCCAAAGCCCTTCCGTCCGCTCACCTCGATGTACGGACGGCTGCGGTCCTCCTCGGCAACGTCATAGCCCAGGTCGATGGCGCAGCGCGGCGTCAGCGCCACCATCTCATAGCTGAAGTGCGTATAGCGGTCGGCCTGCTCCGTGTGGCCCATGCCGCGCAGCGCCTGGATCACATTCGCCTGCGGGTCGCTCTGCCGCGAGTCGATCACGTTGTAAATGGCCTGCGCCCCGCCAAAGTGCGGATGCTCCGTCTCGCCCTGCTCGGCAGAAATCCAGCACTCGTGGCTGGGATACGCGAAGAACGGCTTGTAACCGAAGTCGCGGCCCAGCAGGCCAAACTTCCACAGGTGATACGCAATGTCCTTGCCCACGTAGGTCACCGTGCCATTCGAGCGCACAATCACCTTGGCGTCCTCGTCCACCGCGCCTTCCGCCACCTCCGCTCCCGGACGCGTCATCACCCAGCAGCCCTTGTTCTTGCCCTCGTTCTCAAAGTAGAGAACGCCGGACTCCTTCAGCAGCCCAAATGCCGCCTCCCAGAACCGCAGGTGCAGAATCTCGCTCTCGCGGGGCAGAAAGTCATACTCGATGCCCAGCCGCAACATCGTCTCCAGATGCCGCCGCAGCACCGCCGTCGAAATCAGCTCTGCCACATGAGCGGTTTCATTGCCGCCGTGCTCGATCTCGTGCAGCGTTGCATAGCGAAGATCTTTGCGCTGTTTCTGCTCTTCTTCGGTGCCCGAAGCATACCATTGCGAGACTCGCGCGTAGACGTCCCAGCAAAGATAATCAAAAGTCCTTGGAACCGGCGAAATCCTATACTCGGCGCCTAGCTTTTCTGCATCGGATCGCCTTCCAGAGTTGTAGGCGCCGACGAGGTTCTGAATCTGAGTCAGGGTCAGCTTCTCCACGTGCAGAAAGCCCACCACCACATCGGCCACCTGCACTCCGGTGTTGTCGATGTAGTTCTGCACATCAACCTTTTGCCCGGAGGCGCGCAGCAGGCGCACAAATGTATCGCCCAGAATCGCATTGCGCAGGTGCCCGATGTGCGCGGCCTTGTTGGGATTGATGCTGGTGTGCTCAACCAGCGAGTGCAGCCCGCTCGCCGCCGCCTGCCCCTCGCCGCTGGCAATCGTCCGCACCGCCGCGCTCCGGTCCAGCCGCGCATTGATGTATCCCGCACCCGCGACCTCAAAGCCCGCAAAGCCCTCCAGCCCGCCCAGCACGGCCACAATCTCCTGCGCAATCATCTTCGGCGCTTTGCGCAGCTTGCGCGCCAGCTCAAAGGCGATCGGCGTGGCCAGTTCGCCAAACTGCAGGTCCGGCGGAATCTCCACCGGGATGGCTTCCACTTCCAGATCAAACCTGGCCTTCAGCACGTCGCGCAAATGCGCTTCCAGCCGCTTCTTCATCTCCAGATACACGTCGCAGGGCCTCGCTGGCGTCACTTGAAACGCCGTAAAATCCTTGATTTTCAAGGGTGATTCTAACAGAGTGCTGGCCCCTTTCCTGTTTGACGCACCCTGCCCGGCAACCTAAGATTGAAGGGAGATTGCCTGGAAAATTCCCGTCTGCCGTCAAGGGAGAATCGAAAGCAACGCCCCGCCAATGACCAATTCAGCCCTGAGCCCTGAGCGCTTTTACCTCACCACGCCCATCTACTACGTGAATGCGCGCCCGCACCTGGGCCATGCCTACTCCACCATCGTCTGCGACGCCATCGCGCGCCGCAAGCGTGCCCTGGGCATCGACACGTGGTTCCTCACCGGAACCGACGAGCATGGGCAAAAGATTGAGCGCTCTGCCCGGCTGGCCGGGCGCACCCCCGGCGAGTTCGCCACCGCCATCGCCGCCGAGTTCCGCGGCCTGTGGGACGGCCTCAGCCTCAGCTACAACGACTTCATCCGCACCACCGAGGACCGTCACAAGCGCGGCGTGCAGCATCTCTTCGCCACCCTGCGCGATCGCGGCTACATCTACAAAGGCTCCTACACCGGCCAATACTGCGTCTCCGACGAGCTCTACGTCGATGGCCCTCCCGGCACGCCCTGCCCCGACTGCGGACGCATCACCGAAACCGTGAGCGAGGAGAACTACTTCTTCAAGCTCTCGGCCTTTGAGCGCAAGCTGCTGGAGTTCTACGAGGCCAACCCCGGCTTCATGCAGCCGGAGTCCACGCGCCGCGAGGTCATCTCCTTCGTTCGCGGCGGGCTCAAGGACCTCTCCGTCAGCCGCACCAGCTTCTCCTGGGGCATCCCCGTGCCCGGCGACGAAAAGCACGTCGTCTACGTCTGGCTCGACGCGCTGGCCAACTACATCACCGCCCTCGGCTACGGCTCTGACGATCCCGCCGACAAGGCGCGCTTCGCCCGCTATTGGCCTGCGGACATGCACCTCATCGGCAAGGAGATCAGCCGCTTCCACTGTGTCTACTGGCCGGCCTTTCTCATGGCCGCTGGCATTCCCCTGCCGCGTTCGGTCCGCGCCAACGGCTGGCTGCTCTTCGACCAGGGTAAGATGTCCAAGTCGCGCGGCAACATCGTGCGCGCTGAGACCGTGCAGCAAGTCCTCGGCGCAGACGCCCTGCGCTACTTCCTGCTCCGCGAGATTCCCTTCGGCCAGGACGGCACCTTCAGCTTCGATGCCCTCGTCCAGCGCTACAACGGCGACCTCGCCAACGGCTACGGCAACCTCGTCAGCCGCGTCGTCAACATGGTGTTCAAGTACTTTGGCGGCGTGGTGCCTCCCGCCTCCGGCCTCACCACGGCGGAAGTCACCCTGCAGGCAAGCGCCACCCGGACCATCGCCGCATTCGGCGAGGCCTTTGACGCCATGGAGTTCTCTGACGCGCTGAAGGCCCTGTGGGCGCTGGTGGCAGAAACCGACGGCTACCTGACCGCCAACGCGCCGTGGAAGAAGCCCCCCGAGCGCTCCGAGGCCGACCACTACCAGTTGCAGGCCCGCGTGCTCGCCACCGCCGCTGAGGCCATTCGCGTCATCACCGCGCTCGTCTACCCCATCCTGCCGGAATCTGCCGCAAAGGTATGGGCGCAGCTCGGGCAGGGCGACATTACGGAAGCCGCCCGCAACGCATTCCTGACGCAAATCGCCTGGGGAGGCCTGCAGGCCGGAACAAAATTCATGGGACCCGCCCCGCTC
>JAJXXG010000516.1 GCA_021781255.1 Acidobacteriota bacterium | reverse complement strand
CACGGAAACGGCCTCATTCTCGCCGGCCTGAAGTTCCATCGGACCCTGGTCTCGAAATCAGATCAATATGTCGCGAAGAGCGCGTGCGCCCTCCTGAAGAGCAGGCAGGCAGCGATTTACAAGGGTGGCGCAGTCGAAGCGCGACACATGAGTTCCCACATTGATGGCCGCTACAACGCGGTTGCTGCGCGTAAAAACAGGAACCGCGATTGATCGCAGGCCAGGCTCCAGCTCCTGGTCGACGATCGAGTAGCCTTGTTCACGCGCGCTGAGGATAGCCTTCTTCAGTTGCGGAATCCGCGTGATCGTATGTGGCGTGTTCGCTCGGGGCTTCAATTCTCGCAAGTACGTTTCGAGTTCGGCGTCAGGCAGCGCCGCGAGCAGCACCCGGCCCATTGAAGTGCAATAGGCAGGCAGGCGGCTCCCAACAGACAAACCGGCCGCAAGCACTCTGCTTGCCGCAGATCTCGCCACGTACACAATCTGCCCGCCGTCGAGCATGCTCATTGAGGAAGATTCGCGCAGTTGCTCGGTGATGCGCTCCAGAACGGGACGCGCAGCTTCGACCGCCGACGAGGAAGAAAGGAAAGAGAAGCCAAGGCGCAGAACCTGGGTTTTGAGGCGATAGACCTGGCGCGAGCGCTCGACATAACCGAGCAGCGCCAGTGTGAGCAGAATGCGGCGAATCGATGCGCGAGAGAGGCCCGTGGACTGCGAGATTTCGACGATGCTGCGCCCCTCGCGATGCCCCTCGAAGCTCTCAATCACGCGCAGACCTCTAGCGAGCGAAAGCACGAAATCTGGATTCCCCGCTTGCGCGGCAAACTCGCCGGCAGGCGCACTTTCTAACGGACTCGTCGGAGGTTTCACCGGCATCAATCTACGCCCCTTTCAATAGCCGATTATCGCACATATTGTACAAATCTGTGCATTAGCGTAATAATACGACAGTCAGTCGATGGAGGTCGGATGGCGGAGTGGCTCAGCCTGGCGGAAGCGATTGCTGCCCACGTTCACGATGGCGATACCATCGCCATGGAGGGTTTCACCCACCTCATTCCCTTTGCCGCCGGCCATGAGATCATCCGGCAGCGGCGCCGGAACCTGTCGCTTGTCCGCATGACGCCGGACGTGATCTACGACCAGTTGATCGGCGCCGGTTGCGCGGCGAAACTCACATTTTCCTGGGGCGGAAATCCCGGCGTCGGGTCCTTGCACCGTTTTCGCGATGCCGTAGAGAATGGCTGGCCCGGGCCACTTGAGATCGAAGAACGCAGCCACAGCGATTTGGCGAATGCCTATGTGGCGGGAGCAGCAAACCTGCCCTTCGCGGTTCTGCGGGGATATACAGGATCAGACTATCCGCGGGTAAATGACAAGATACGCAGCGTGACCTGTCCATTTACGGGCGAGGTGCTTGCGGCCACCCCTTCAGTGCGCCCCGATGTTACGGTGATTCACGCTCAGAAGGCGGATGGGAAGGGAAATGTTCTTTTGTGGGGCATTCTGGGTGTGCAGAAAGAGGCCGTTCTGGCGGCAAAGCGGGCGATTGTGACTGTTGAAGAGCGCGTGCGCTCGCTCGACGCACCGCCGAATGCCTGCATTCTGCCCAGCTGGGTGGTGACGGCGGTCTGCGAGGTTCCGCGCGGGGCGACGCCTTCGTATGCGCACGGGTACTATGAACGCGATAACGTATTCTATCGTGCGTGGGACCGAATCGCGCGCGATCGAGACCGCTTCAATGCATGGCTCGACCGGCACGTTCTTAATACCGAAGACTTTGCCGGGTATCTAAGCCTGCAAAACGATGCCAAGGTTCAGGGGGCGTATCGGTGAGTATTGAGTACACCTCCGACGAGATGATGACGGTAGCCGCGGCGCGGATGTTGCGCGATGGCGCAGTGTGTTTTGTAGGCATCGGACTTCCGTCAACGGCCGCCAACCTGGCACGCCTGACCCACGCGCCCGATGCGGTGCTGGTGTACGAGTCGGGACCGATCGGAGCCAAGCCTCCCGTGCTCCCGTTGTCGATTGGCGACGGCAATCTGGCCGAAACGGCAGACACCGTCGTTTCGACGCCGGAGATCTTCCGCTACTGGCTGCAGGGCGGCCGCGTCGACGTGGGCTTTCTCGGAGCAGCGCAGTTGGACCGGTTTGCAAACATCAACACCACGGTTGTAGGCCCGTACGATAAACCCAAGGTGCGCTTGCCGGGAGCAGGCGGCGCGCCGGAGATCAGTTCCTCGGCAAAAGAAGTTCTGATCATCGTCAAACAATCCAGGCGGACCTTCGTTGAAAAGCTGGATTTCGTCACGTCCGTGGGATTCCTGAGCGGAGGAAACGCGCGCGAAGCGGCTGGTTTGCCCGGCAAAGGACCGGTAGCGGTGATCACCGATCTCTGTATCCTGCGCCCCGATGCGACGACGCGCGAACTAAAGGTGGCCAGCATTCACCCTGGCGTTGACCGCGGAACGATTTCGGCGAACACATCCTGGCAGATACAATTTGCTGAAGATTGCGGGCAAACGCCGGCTCCTACCGCGCAGGAATTGGAGACACTTCGCGACCTGAAGGCGCGAACGGCCGCCGCGCACGGCATCCAGGCGGAAACGGAATAAGATCGGCGTCCATTGACGATGGAACGCCTGTTAAGGAGGAAAATTGATCGAACTGAATCCAGTACAACCAGCAATAGCAGGCACTCAGCCTGCTTATCTCTACCCGCCGTATGTTTCGTCGATTGAACGTTCGCCGCGCATGCCGCTGGTAGTGCTCCCCGCGACACTTACTGAAAGGTCAGGGCCTGTCTTCGGACACAACTTCGTCCGCAAGAACGACAACGATCTGACAGCGCAGCATGAAGGCGATCCTTTGGGCGAGCGCATCTTCGTTCATGGGCGCGTGCTCGATGAAGATGGGCGGCCCGCTCGAGGCGCGCTGGTTGAGATATGGCAGGCGAACGCCGCAGGCCGATACAGGCATAAGGTGGATGGTCACGACGCGCCGCTCGATCCCAACTTCACCGGCGCCGGCCGAATCCTGACAGATGATAACGGCTACTATTCTTTCAAAACCATCAAGCCGGGAGCGTACCCATGGGGCAACCACTACAACGCGTGGCGTCCGGCTCACATACACTTCTCGCTGTTCGGGTCCGGAATTCTATCGCGCCTGGTGACGCAGATGTATTTTCCGGGCGATCCGCTGCAGCCGCTTGACCCGATCTTCAACAGTATTCCCGATGAAGCGGCGCGCAAACGATTGATCTCCCGCCTCGACATGGATCGCGCCGAACCGGATTATGCCCTCGCCTTTGCATGGGATATCGTGCTTCGTGGCCGGAGCGATACACCATTTGAGGAGGCACGCCGATGACGACGAACGCAAAGCTGATCCCCACCAGTTCACAAACGGTGGGGCCATATTTCCGAATTGGGATGCAGTACATGCTCGATCGGTGTGATGCAGTCGGAGCCGTTACCGCCGGCAGTATCGAGATTCACGGCCGCGTGTTGGATTCAGATGGCGTGGGAGTATCGGATGCGATGCTGGAATTCTGGACGCCGGGTGTCGCAGAGACGTTGCCCTCGTCAGCCCCGGACCGAGAGGGACTTCCTGCGGGCTTCTGCCGTGTGGGAACTGACAAAGGCGGCAACTTTACCGCAAAGGTGACTAGGCCCGCAGCGGTGCCGATGGGCGATGGAAGAATGCAGGCGCCTCACATGCTTGTACTGGTGTTTATGCGGGGCCTGCTTCGTAATCTGCTGTCGCGTGTGTACTTCGTTGACGAGCCAGGCAACACCGCCGATCCCGTACTCGAAGGAATCCCCGCGGAACGCCGTGGTACGCTTGTCGCTCAAATCGAGGACCGTGAGGCGGGTTCGTATCGGTGGAACGTGGTCCTGCAGGGTCAGGATGAGACCGTGTTTTTCGAGTGGTAGAAGGCGGCGATACACGATTTCACAGTTGCTGTATCCCGAAGCCCCCAGAGGCCAGGTGGCTTTTCCGTTCCGGGACCCCCGGTGACAGATTCTCGTCGCTGGAGTGGAAGTAAAAGCCACCTTTTTTGCAACGATCAAAATGGCTACTTGTACTGTGGAACTGTTCTAACACCATGAGTAACGGCCTGAACTCGTTTCTCTTCTCTACGCCGGAGATGACGCACGTTTTTTCTCAGCAAGAGCAACTCCGCGCCATGATGCGGTTCGAATGGGCTCTCATGTGCGCGCTCGAGAAGCACGGCATCGCCGAGGCCGGTTCGAGCGCGGCGCTCGAATCGCTGCTCGACGCGCGTTTCGCCGACGTGGAGACCATTGAACGGGAAGCGAAAGATGCCGGGAATATCGCCATACCTTTTGTCCGGCAGTTGACCGCCGAGGTGAATGGGCGCAGTGAGAGCGCGGCGCGCGCCGTTCATTTGGGCGCGACCAGTCAGGACGTTCTCGATTCGGCGCTGGTGCTTCAGATGCGCGAAGGCATAAGGCGGCTCGATGAGGCGATCGAGCAGCTGGACCACGCCCTGGTAATTCAGGTGCGGGCGCATCGGCACACGGTGCTTCTGGGCAGGACGTGGTTGCAGCCGGGTCCACCGGCAACACTTGGCCTGAAGCTGGCGGGCACGCTCGCCGCGCTGCGCCGGGATCGGGATCGTATCAGTTCCGCGGCGAATCGCGCGCTGGTGCTTCAGTTTGGGGGTGCGGTGGGCACGCTGGCGGCTTTGGGAACGGCTGGTGGCGCGGTTTCGGCCGAGTTGGCGCGCATCCTCGATCTGCGGGAGCCGGAGCTGCCTTGGCACACGCAGCGTGACAACCTTGCAGAGATGGTGCAGGTGCTCGCGATTCTGACCGGGACGCTCGGGAAATTCGCAAGGGACATTGCCCTCCTGATGCAGCCGGAAGTTGGTGAGGCGTTCGAGGCTAGAGAAGAAGGGCGCGGCGGCTCCTCCACGATGCCGCACAAACAGAATCCTGTAGCGTGTGCGGCAGTGATTGCGGCGCATGCAAGGATGCCCGGACTGGCTTCGACCATGCTGCTTGCGATGCCGCAGGAACACGAGCGCGGCCTGGGGTTGTGGCAGGCGGAGTGGGAGACGGTGCCGGACGCCTTCCGGCTGACAGCATCGGCGCTGGCTTATTCTGACGGGATTGCGCAAGGGCTCCAGGTGGATGCCGCGCGCATGAAGTCAAACATTGATGGCTTGCACGGCCTGCCCTTGTCAGAAGCAGTGAGCACTGCTCTCG
>JAJXXG010000156.1 GCA_021781255.1 Acidobacteriota bacterium | reverse complement strand
CTCCAAGTGGCGCACGCTCAACCTTCCCCACGACTGGGCCGTGGAACTGCCGTTTGTCTGGGACGAAGAACAAAAATCCCACGGCTACAAGCCACTCGGGCGCCGCTACCCCGAAACCAGCGTCGGCTGGTATCGTCGCGCCTTCGATATCCCCAACAGCGACAAGGGCCGCCGGATCGTTCTAGCGTTCGACGGAGCATTCCGTGATGCGCTCGTCTTTGTAAACGGTTGCTTTATCGGCCGCAATGACAACGGCTACGCGCCCTTTCGCTTCGATATCACCGACTTCCTCCACTACGGCGAGCAAAATTATGTCGTCGTCCGCATGGATGCCGCTTTTGGCGACGGCTGGTTCTACGAGGGCGCAGGACTCTACCGCCACGTGTGGCTCATCAAGCATGACCCGCTGCATCTCGGCCCGTGGGAGAGTTACGTCCGCACCGATATCGAGGGTCAAACCGCAACCCTCGACCTCGGCACCGTTGTCCTTAACGCCGGAGCAGCAGCCGAAACCGCGAGCGTTCGCTGGCAGATTCTCGACCCAGACGGCAAGGTTGTCGCCACCGCATCGGCTCCCGCACAAACCGTTCAGCCCGACGGCTCTGCTAGCTACACAGCGAAGACCCGCTTCACCAATCCCACCCTCTGGTCGCCCGACAATCCAAAGCTCTACTCCGCCGTCGTCACCATCGAGTCCGACGGTAAAACGATCGACGGCGAAAAGGTGACCTTCGGCGTGCGCACCATCCGCTTCGACCCCGACAACGGATTTTTCCTCAACGGCAAGCCCGTCAAAGTCCAGGGTACCTGCAACCATCAGGACCACGCCGGAGTCGGCGCGGCCCTTCCTGACCGTCTGCAGTACTTCCGCGTGGCCGTGCTGCAGGAGATGGGCTGCAACGCCGTGCGCACCTCACACAACATGCCCACGCCAGAGTGGGTCGAAGCCTGCGACCGCCTCGGAATGATGATGATGTGCGAGACGCGCCAGATGAGCTCCAATCCCGAAGGACTCGAACAGCTCGCGCTCATGATCAAGCGCTACCGCAACTCGCCGTCCATCATCATCTGGTCCATGGGCAATGAAGAGTGGTACCTGCAAAACGACCCTTCCGGCACCGTCGTCATGGCCGACATGGTGCGCCACTCGCACGAGCTCGACCCCACGCGTCTCTGCACCGCCGCCGTCAACGGCTCCTACTACACTGGAATCTCCAAGTCCCTGGATGTCGAAGGCTTTAACTACAACCTCGACGCGCCCGACGCCTACCACAAATCCCATCCCCACAAGCCCTCCATCGGAACCGAGACCGCCAGCGCCCTCGCAACACGCGGCATCTACCGTACCGATCCCATGCGTAACTGGGTCAGCGCCTACGACGTCAACCAGCCCGGATGGGGCGAAGTCGCCGAAGTCTGGTGGCCCTTCTATGCCGCGCGCAAGTGGCTCTCCGGTGGTTTCGCATGGACGGGCTTCGATTATCGCGGCGAGCCAACGCCCTACGGATGGCCGTCCATCAGCTCGCAGTTCGGCATCGTTGACACCTGCGGCTATCCCAAGGACACCTTCTTTTACTACAAATCCTGGTGGGGCAAGGACCCCGTCCTGCACCTCTTCCCGCACTGGAACTGGGAAGGCAAAGAGGGAGAGCCCATCTCCGTCTGGGTCTTCTCTAACCTCGACTCGATCGAGTTGCTCGTCAACGGCAAGAGTCTCGGCAGCAAACCCATGCCGCACCTCATGCATGTGGAGTGGAAGGTCAACTACGAGCCCGGCATGATCGAAGCGCGCGGCACAAAGAACGGCAAAGTCGTCATGACCGCCAAGCGCGAAACCACCGGCAAGCCTGCGTCCATCCGCCTCACCGCGGACCGCACCGACATCAACGCCGATGGGGAAGACGTCGCCGTCCTGCGCGTTGAAGCTCTCGACGATAAGGGCCGCCTCGTCCCGACCGCCGACGATCTCATCGTCTTCCATGTCTCCGGCCCTGCGTCGATTATCGGCGTTGGCAACGGCGACCCAAATTGCCACGAGTCTGACAAGGGATCCAAGCGCAGCCTCTTCAACGGGCTGGCGCAGGCAATCGTGCAGGGCACCAAAACGCCGGGCCAGATCACCATCGAGGCACATGGCGGGGGTCACATCACTCCGGCCAAGCTCGTCATCAACGCGCAGCCCGTAAAACCGCGCCCGTTCGTTGCCTGAATCTCAGCGCGGAGCTAGGCTTGCCAGCTCCGCGCCAGAAAGACAAACTCGGCAGCAAACTCTCTCAGCTGGAATCAAGCTTCCACTCGATTCTGGCTGCATTTCCTGAGATAAGGCCATGCCAACTCACTAAAATAGCGCTCGAATCTAGGCGTACTCCTCTACCTTCTTGTGCTCTTCCTGTGGAAGCCTGTCACCAGGACGGGCCAGAGTGACGTACAGAGTCGGAAGCAGGAAAAGGCTGATTACCAGCGTCAAGGTAAGTCCGCCTACGATGACGATGGCAAAGGGCCGCTGTGCGTCAGAGCCAATGGCATGTGACATGGCTGCGGGCAGCAGGCCCAACGTGGCTACGAGCATCGTCATCAAAATCGGACGAAGGCGCACGCGCGCAGCTTCCATGGCTGCGTCCTCGATCGAGTGTCCGCGAGATCGCAATTGATTGATGTACTCGAGCATAATCATGCCAATCTGAATCGAAACTCCAAAGAGAGCCAGCAATCCTACGCCACTCGATACGCTGAAATAGGTATGGGTTGCCAACAGCGCGAACAAGCCTCCCAACAGAGCCAGCGTTACGTCAAGCAGAATAATAAAGACCCATTTGAACGAATTGAAAGCAAAGTAGAGCAGCAGCGAGATTCCAATGATTGCGATCGGGATAATCTCGTCAAGGCGACGATCCGCCTGCTGCTCACTTGTGTACTCGCCGGCCCAGACCAGGTGATAGCCGGGAGGAAGTTTCACCTTCTTCTGAACAACCTGCATCGCCTGCTTCACGGTTGATCCTAGGTCGCGACCGCGCACACCGAACTTTATGGGGATAAATCTCTCGTTGTTGTTCCGGAAGATCGTGGACGGACCTTCCTGAATTTCAATATGGCAAAGTTGCGCGAGGGAAACCCGAGCTCCAGTGGGAGAGAGGATACGGACAGATCCAATCGCCTGCACTGATGTTCGGAACTGACTCTCATAGCGCACCGCGAGCGGGAAGCGCATGTCGCCGCGCAGAATCTGACTTACAACTTTTCCGCCAACGGCCCCCTCGACCGCTTGGCGAATCGCACTTACGCTGATGCCATAACGGCTCGCCATCGAACGGCTCACTTTGATATTCACGTTCGGCTGACCCATGACTTGATAGATGCCCGTATCCACTACTCCCGGCACTGTCTGTAGCGCTGCCTGGACCTCAACCGCCTTCTTGGCGAGGATGGTAAGATCCGGGCCGAACACCTTTACGCCATTCTCGCCGCGTACTCCGCTGACGGCCTCGTCCACGTTATCTTGGATTGGCTGGGAGAAATTCCATCCTGCATAAGGTATCTGTTCCTTGAGTTTGCGATCCATGGCTTCGATCAGCAAAGCCTTATTGGAGCGATACGGCTCCGGCCATTTTGACTGCGGCTCCAGACCAACGAAGTACTGCGTATTGAAGAAGCCTGAAGCAGCGGTGCCATCATCCGGCCTTCCGTCCTGACTTACGATCGTCGTTGTCTCGGGAAATGAGGCGAAGATCAGGCGCGCCTTATGTTCCACCTCGGCGCCCATCGTGGGGCCGGTACTCATCGGCAGCATTCCTCGGGCCCAGATGGCGCCTTCATCCAGGTGCGGCAAGAACTCCGAACCTATAAAGCCACTGCCCCACAGCGCCAGCATCACCACCAGCAGGCCACCCGAGCTCCACAGGACAGTTCGCCGATTCGCCATACACCAGCGCAGTCCCCGAGCGTAATGCTTCTCGAGAAACAGCAATACTGGATTGTGCCACTCATGCATGCCGCGTCCAAAGAGAAAGCTGGAAAGCACTGGCGCAATAATCAGGGCGAAGATCAACGCACCGATCAAAGCGAACGACACTGTCCAGGCCATGGGCGTGAACAGCAGCCCTGACACTCCGGGGAGAGCAAAGATGGGCAGATACGCAACAATAATGATGATGACAGCAAAGAAGACCGGACGCTGAATTTCATGCGCGGCAAAGCTGATCAATTCAAACTTTGATAGCTTCCTCTCATCTTCCCGGCACAAGACGCGAAAGATGTTCTCCACCATCATCACTGTGCCGTCTACTACCATCCCAAAATCCAGCGCTCCTAATGAAAGCAGGTTGGCTGGGATATGGCGCAAGTCCAGACAGGTGGCTGCGAACAGCAGTGAAAAAGGAATGGTTCCTGCAACAATGAATGCGCTGCGGGCATTGCCAAGAAAGATAAACAGAATCACCGTAACAAGTAGGAATCCAATAGTGAGATTCGTCAGTACGGTGTGAGTTGTGTAATGAATCAGCGTGCTACGGTCAAGATAAGGGACAATGGTCACGCCTTTGGGCAGTACGTGCTCATTGAGGTATTTAACCTCTTTCTCAATGCCCTTCAGAGTCTTTTCGGTTGGAGCTCCCTTTTGCAGAAGCACAATGCCTTCCACCACGTCGTTGTTGTCGACGATCGTTCCGCCGGGCTTGCGTACCGTCTCTCCAATTCGCCCCAGTCTTACCACATGGCCTTGCACCACGCTGCCTACGTCGCTCACGTGTACGGGAGTGCCATTCACTTCCTTAAGCACTGTATTTGCAATGTCAGAGGTGTTCTGCATCATGCCGATCACACGCACGTCGAACATCTGCTGACCGTGTTCAATAAATCCGCCGCCGGCGTTATAGTTATTCTGCTTGAGTGCGCTTTCTACATCCCCAATGCTCAAGCCGTACTCAATTAACTTATCGGGGTCGAGCTGAACCTGATACTCGCGCGTGAGTCCGCCGAAGCTCGAGTCACCGACAACTCCAGGAACCGATTTCATGGCACGGTTGATTACCCAATCCTGCAAGGCCTTCAACTGCATCAGGTCGTAATTTGGGTTCTTACTCTGAAGCGTGTACCAGTAGATCTGCCCCACCGGACTATAGTCGGGACCCATTTGAGGTGTGACCCCACCGGGCAGCGTGATACCCGACAGGCGCTCCAAAACCTGCTCGCGGTTCCATTTGTCGTTGGAGCGGCCACTGAACGTCATCGTTACGACTGAAAGAC
>JAJXXG010001297.1 GCA_021781255.1 Acidobacteriota bacterium | reverse complement strand
CACATATCGGATTTCTTGAGCAAGATGTATCACCACTCGGTTCTTCGTGATCCAAGCCAAGTATGACTGGGACTTGCTGTTTGGGTGGCGGCAGTGGATTCCGTGGACGAGGCTCAGCATCCTTTGTACGGTCACGGCACACTTTCACCGGGAAGGTCTTCTCCATTTCATCGTGGACCCAATGCTGCGCTTCTACGGGAGACATCTTCCAGATTGTCGGGCATGGCGAAAGCACCTCGATAAAGGAGAAGCCCAGACCGTGCACCTGATTTTCCAGTCCGCGGCGTATGGCACGAGCCGCCTGAGCTATCTGTTTGTTATTGCCAAGAGCTACGCGCTCAATGTGCACAGGAGCTTCGAGCGTGGCGAGCAGTTCACTCATATGGAGTGGATAGCCTTCATTCAGAGCACTGCGTCCGTACGGCGTGGTAATGCTCTTTTGACCCAGCAAGGTCGTTGGCGCAAATTGACCACCCGTCATGCTATAGATCGCATTATTCACAAAGATAACGGTGATGTTTTCTCCCCGATTGGCTGCATGCAGTATCTCGGCGGATCCAATTGCCGAGAGGTCGCCATCTCCCTGATAACTGATCACGATGCTGTCCTGACGACTGCGCTTTACCGCCGTTGCTACAGCGGATGCGCGACCATGCGCGGCTTGAATGTTGCCTACGTCAAAGTAGTAGTACGCAAAGACAGAACAGCCTACGGGACTGATGAGGATCGTCCTGTCCTGGATGCCCAGCGAATCAATCGCCTGCGCCAGCATCTTATGGATTGTGCCATGACCACAACCGGGGCAATAGTGCGTCTGGTGCTGTAGTTCTTCTTTACGCTCGTAGCGCGAATAGAAGGATTTTGGCTTGCTGTGCAGCACAGTGAACTCATGGATCATTTGGCTAGACATGGGCCATCCGCTCCTCTTCCGATACATATGTCGGGACGTAATGTTTGATCTGTTGGCGCACAAAGTCCAGGACTTCATGATGCGAGGGCACGTTTCCACCGGATCGTCCTAAAAACTCAACAGGCTTTGCTCCATTGATCGCAAGCCGAACATCTTCCACCATCTGCCCGTTGCTCATTTCAACCACGACAAAAGCGTGAGTATTGGGAAGGAGACTGTGAAAATGTTCTCTTGGAAACGGGTAAAGCGTAATCGGGCGCAGCAATCCAACACGGAGTCCACTTGCGCGCGCCTCGACGGTTACTGCCTTCAGGATGCGACCAACTATTCCATATCCGACAAGCACGATGTCCGCGTCGTCTGCGTAAAAGCTTTCAGCACGTGCCTCGCGCTGCTCTGCAATGTGATATTTCGCCTCCAGATGCCGGACGTGGCTCTCGAGATCATGGGTATCCATATGCAGCGACGTAATGAGATTCGTTCGTGACGCGGCATTACCCAGGACAGCCCAGCGTGGCGTACTGGGCTCCGTAGCATTCCTGGGGAATTCAACGGGCTCCATCATCTGCCCCACAAATCCATCCGCGAGGACGACGACGGGATTCCGATATCGATCCGCCAGCTCGAATGCCAGCGCGGTGAGATCCGCCATCTCCTGTACCGAGTGTGGAGCAAGCACGATGGTTCGATAGTTCCCATTGCCTCCACCCTTCACCACCTGGTGATAGTCACTTTGCTCAGAGGCAATGTTTCCCAGGCCAGGGCCGCCCCTTGTGATATCAGCGATCACGCATGGCAGCTCCGCACCAGCCATATAGCTGATTCCCTCCTGCATCAGGCTGATGCCGGGGCCGCTCGATGCAGTCATGCACCTGACGCCCGCAGAGGAAGCCCCATAAAGCATATTGATTGCCGCTACTTCACTCTCAGCCTGAAGAAACACTCCGCCCGCAAGTGGCATATACATGGCCGCTGTTTCCGTTATCTCGCTTGCCGGCGTAATTGGGTAACCATAAAATGCCCGACAGCCTGCAAGGATCGCGCTCTTCATCAGCGCTTCATTGCCCTTCATCAATTGCTTGCGCATGAACTGGCTCCCCTTTGGTATTGAGTTGGTGCCGCGTGCATGCCGGCCGCATATTCCGTGGAGCGGTACACCGTAATGGCCCCAGGCTCCGGACACACCATGAAACATATGCCGCAGGCCGTACATCCCGAACCTGCGTAAGTTGCGGTGCGATAGCCGTAATGGTTGAGCTGCTCGCTCATGGTGATGACCTTTGGTGGACACGCTTCCACACACAGGCCACAGCCTTTGCACTCATTGATATCGACCTGCAACATGCCACGGTCCCTCTTTTCCTCTTGCATCCCGTTCATCCTTCCCGCGCCGGCGGATGTGAATTACATCACACCTGCAACCGCCGCTCCGCGATCCATGTAATGCGAACGCACTGCGAAGTCCTCCAGCTCCTGGCGGAACTGCGGATCTGCAATGGCAATCAATGCCTCTGCCCGTTCGCGCAGTGTCTTCCCGTGCAAATACGCAATCCCATGCTCTGTGACCACGTAGTGCACATCTGCGCGAGAGGTGACAACACCTGCTCCCGGCTCAAGCATGGGAACAATACGCGACACACTGCCTCCGATAGCAGTGGATGGTAGCGCAATGATAGGAACGCCTCCGCGGGATCTCGCGGCACCGCGAATAAAGTCGAGCTGACCTCCAAATCCGCTATAAGGCCTGGTGCCTAACGAATCTGCACAAACCTGTCCGGTTAGATCGATTTGAAGCGCCGAATTAATGGCAACCATTCGGTCGTTTTGCGCTACTACAAAAGGATCATTGGTGTAACTGATGGGTCGAAACTCGAAGCACGCATTGTCATGGATAAAGTCGAATAGACGCTTCGTCCCCAGTACAAAAGCAGCTACGGCCTTGCCGCGCTGCAGCGACTTGCGCTCGCCGTTGATAATCCCGGCTTCTATCAGGTCGATGACACCATCCGAACACATCTCAGTATGTATCCCGAGATCCCGCTTGTCGTGAAGGCAGGTGAGTACGGCCTCTGGTATGCCTCCGATCCCTGTTTGCAAAGTTGCTCCATCGGGAATCAGGGAAGCAACGTTTGTCGCAACCCTCCTGTGGAGTTCAGTGATTGGTTCTGCTGGAAGTTCCAGCAGCGGATGCGTTGTCTCGACAATCGCATGAATATGGCTGACATGGATAAACGTGTCTCCATGCGTGCGCGGCATAAGGGGGTTGACTTCCGCGATTACACACTTGGCATACCGAACGGCCGTGAGTGTGCAGTCTACGGTGGTCCCCAGGCTTACAAATCCATGCGCATCGGGCGGCGAAACTTGCATGAGTACTACATCCAGAGGGAGAGCACCGCTCTCAAAAAGGCCTTCGATTTCGCTCAGCAGGATCGGCGTGTAGTCAGCACGTCCGGCGGCGACAGCAGCTCGCACATTCGCACCAAGGAACAGGCCGCGATGCCGGAAGTGTCCTTGAAATTCGGGATTGGTGTAGTTTGCACTGCCCAGTGTCATCATGTGCACGATTTCTACGCTGTGCACATCCGGCGCGCGATCGACCAAAGCATCTACGAGGACGGAAGGCGTGCCACATCCCGATTGAATCCAGACGCGAGAGTTGGACTGGACTGCCTGCATGGCAATCGACGCACTTGTAGTTTTGGCACGATAGTCATCCTTCCAAGCCATATCCGGCACGTGGATGTAACCGAGTTCATTGCCATTTCGTCCTGACTTCATCCCGGCTTGCTCTGCTGATATCCGATCCCATGCCATTCAATATTTCTCCTTGGCCATGCGCCCAAGCATTAGTGCATGCGCACATCTCCCTGAAAGCCCGGGCTATGTTGCGCCTTGGCAAGCTCGGCCGCAGTGATGGACATCACCTCGTCGAGGCTCATTGCCAGCGGGGACTGCATGTGTTGTTTGGGCATTGGAATATCGGGGAGGAGACATTCGTTCACTCCGAAAGGACGCAGCTGACCTATTCTTAACAGTCATTGCGAATATATGATTTATAAGGACTTATCAGGAGAGCATGCCAAGCATACCGAATGGAATGCTTTCGTGGACGCAAAAGTCAGGCTGTCCGGCAATTACGCCCTGCACGGAATACTGCTGTCGAATCAACGCCTGGACATCACAACTAAGTGCGAGAAAAACGGCAGATAACAAGATGTGGATTCTGGATTGCGATTGGAATAGACAGACTTATTCGTGATGCTTTGCGTGAAGATGCTTGTTCAGGAAGTCTTTGAGCAGAACAGCGCTGTTGTGCTCGGTATCGTGCGCGCTATAGATCAGCGTTACTGTACCTTTTCGCGCGGCCTGCAGGATGGGCGCCCAGCCCTCGGGATTCGCCTCCAGCTCGGCAAGATAGCGCACTCGAAACTCCGGCCACTGCGTCATGTCTATATGAAACCATTTGCGCAATTCCGGACTAGGGGCCACATCTTTCAGCCAACCATCGATCACTAGATTCTCTTTACGGATGCCTCGCGGCCATAAGCGCTCCACCAGAAATCGGCGCCCATCGCTTTCCGAAGGTGATTCGTACGCTCGCTTGGTATAAAGCATCGTTGATAGCGTACACCATTCTTTCTTGAACAGGGGATTTGAATTTACGCTGTTTGGGTTCTCGTGGCATGAAAGCAGTGTATCTTCGCGGCCTCCCCTGAATACTGTCTTCGTCAAGGTTTGTGACTCAGGCCTTGTGTTCGATATTCCGCGCACAAGGCCTGAATCAATCGGGTTAACGACCTGCCATTGCCATTTCCTTCTCCTCGCCCCTGGCATGTAAGCCGATTCCCTTAGCTGTCGGCGCATCGGACTGGAATGAATGCCCGGTCAAAAGCCCCAGGACAAACCATCCAAGAAGCGCCGCGCCAGCGGCAAAGAGGATATCGCCCGGAACCCTCATCCACCGCAATGCCTGCATGGGACCGGACTGCAGGAAATCTGCTGAGCGCGCATACCACGTTCCATGCTCAACAGACGCCCACGCCTGCAGCAATCCGATGGGCAGCATGCTCAGCACCACCATGAAGATGAGGCCCAGGTTAATCAGCCAGAAGGAGGCTTTCAGCGTACCTTCTTTCCATTGCCTGCCCGGCTGCAATACACGCAGGCAGAACAGCGTAAGGCCCAGCCCAAGCATGCCGTAGACACCAAAGAGAGCGGTATGCCCATGGACTGGCGTCAAGTTCAGGCCTTGCATGTAGTAGAGCGCAATGGGTGGATTAATCAGGAAGCCGAAGACCCCTGCCCCCACCAGATTCCAAAATGCTACGG
>JAJXXG010000881.1 GCA_021781255.1 Acidobacteriota bacterium | reverse complement strand
AGCGACCAGATGGCGTTCATCACCTTGCGCGCCTGGCCGGGATAGCTCTTCTTGATCGCCACAATCATGAGGTTGTGAAAGACCGCCTCAACGGGCAGATGAATGTCGACCAGTTCGGGGATGGTCATCTTCATTGCGGGCAGAAAGATGCGCTCGACAGCCTTGCCCATCCATGCGTCCTCCATGGGCGGCTTGCCCACGATGGTGGCGGCGTAAATGGGATCCTTGCGATGAGTAATGCAGGTGAGGTGGAAAACCGGGTAGTCGTCTGTAAGCGTGTAAAAGCCGGTGTGGTCGCCGAAGGGGCCTTCGGCGCGCAACTCGCCCAGTTCGACATAGCCTTCCAAAATGATTTCGGCGTGTGCAGGGACTTCGAGGTCGACGGTCTCGCATTTGACGATTTCCACGGGCTTGCCGCGCAGGAAACCGGCGATGAGGAACTCTTCGACCTCAGGCGGCGCGGGGACAATGGCGGCGAACGTCGTCGCGGGATCAGTGCCGATGGCCACGGCCACTTCGAGGCGCGAGCCTTTCAGATTTCCGAGAGCGACTTGCGGCAGGCCGCCGATGGGGCCCGCTGGAATGCTGGTTGCGCCGCCGGCCGACTCGGCTATGATGTTCACTCGGGCTGCACTGGCGCTGAGAGTCGGGTCGGATTCTGCACCGGCCGAGGCTGCTGCCCGCAGGGCTTCGCGGTAGTGCTCGGCAGCGACCTTTTGCCGCTGCCAGTGCATGCCGGTGGTCTGGCCGTCGTAGACCTGCATGCGATACATGCCAATGTTGCGCTTGCCCGAACGCGGGTCGCGCGTGTGCACGCAGGGCAGCGTGATGAAGCGCCCACCGTCGTGCGGCCAGCATTTGAGAATGGGGAAAAAGTTGAGGTCGAAGCCGTCGCGCCGCACAACTTCCTTACAGGGCGCGTCTTTGGCTGAGACCGTCTTCGGGAAAATGTTTGCCAGCTCTGCCAGCTGCGGCAGCATCTTCAACTTATCGAGGAAACCGCCTGCCGGCGGCTTCACATTCATCAGCCCCTGAATGCGTTCGGCAATGTCATCGAGGCGCTCAACGCCGAAAGCGAGAGCCATGCGCCGCTCCGAGCCGAACTGGTTGATCAAAACCTTATGCCCTGGGTGCCCCGACACATTCTCAAACAACAGCGCCGGACCTCCAGGCGCATACTTCCCGCCGGCCAAAGTTCCCCCGCGATTAATCTCTGATCTCTGGCCTCTGGCCTCTGCGCCTCCCCGCGCTCCAATCTTGCTTACGCGGTCGGTGATCTCGGTGATTTCGAGCTCCGGCGAAACTTCTTCGCGGATGCGGCAAAGCTCGCCGTGTTTTTCGAGGGTTTTGATCCAGTCACGCAAATCGTCGTAGGCCAAGAACGTGCTCCCGGCGGCAAAGGCCGTCATCAACTCTTTAGCTTAATGGTTCCGTGCCGGTTCCCGACAGAAGATTTGAGGCTTGGCCAAGGTCTCAGTTTGGCTGCATCGATCCCTCAGGGCTATCGAGGACTAAATAAGCAATGCCTGCTAAGCGCGCCGGAGGCGCAGTGTTTGTTAGCAACGCGCTTCAGCGTGGGAAAACCAGATCTCGCAACTTCGCACCTGAGTCCCGCAGGGGCGGCGCCAGGGCACTTCTTATGCAGGAATCAAAAAAGCAGATTCGTGAAAATAAGATATGGCGCGTTGCTGCGTCAGCAGCATACACTACAGTCGGCTGGGAGGTCGGGCCCGTGTCCAACAACAATTCAGAACCTGCCGAGGGGGAGTTTTTCCCTCGCGGCGCGATCGCATTTTTCACCGTCATGATCGCCGCTTATGGGCTTATCTGGCTGGCGATCTATTTCCTGCTCTTGCACCGGCAGTCGAGTCTTTAGGGTTCCCTGCGCTACTGAGATGGCCACCCCAGCAGCGTTAAGAGACTCCAGGGGAGAATCTCGGAAATGTCGATCAACGTGTTTGAAAAACGCGCGTTGCAGCTCGCAGTCGCGTCGGTCGCTGTGAGCCTGGCATTGATTGCTTATGCCACCTGGGGCATGGGCATCAATATAGCAACCTGCATTCCTCTCGGTTCGAAGCCTTTTCTGCAAGCTTCGGTCACCAAACACGATGGCCTGAACTACGAAGTTCATTATGTTGCGCGCATGTGGGCCTTTGAGCCGAGCGTGCTGCGCGTTCCCAACGGCTCCACGCTCGATATCTATGCCGTATCGAGGGACGTGACCCACGGCTTCCTGATCGAGGGAACCAACGTGAACCTGATGCTTGTGCCGGGGGCGATTGCCAATAGCCGCGTGCATTTCACCAGGCCGGGAATCTACACGATTGTGTGCCAGGAGTACTGCGGCAGGAACCACCAGAATATGAATGCGCGGATCGAAGTCAGCGACCAGATCGCCGATTATTCCGTTGAAGGGCTTCCCGCTTCAGAGGGCGCAAAGCTGCTGGATGCGAAAGGCTGTCTCGGATGCCATACGGTCGATGGTACGGCCCTCGTGGGCCCCTCATACAAAGGACTGTGGGGCTCGCAGGCGCACTTGGTCGACGGCAGCACGCGCACGCTCGATTCCGAGTTTTTCCACGAAAAGGTGCGTCACCCCGCCAAGTTTACAGTCAAGGGCTATCCGGTTGTGATGCCGAAGATACCCTTGACCGACAATGAGCTCAATGAGATCGAAGCCTACCTGGAGAGTTTGCAAAACTAATGGAACTCCAAACGAGTCTCAAGCGAATCATCCTGGTGGAACTGCTCGTTCCACTGGCTCTGTTTATCTTCAGTGCCTATCACGGCGTGTTGCAGGTCATGTACCTCGCGGGCGTAATTCGTGCCAATTCCGTTGCCGGCATCAATTACTACCAGGGCCTGACCGCTCACGGATTCATCAACGCCTTTATTCTGACCACGTTTTTTGCGGTTGCCTTCGGCTATACGGTCGTCAGCCAGCAATTAAAGTCGCATGTTTCCATCGCCGGGGCGGCAATTTCGCTGGCTCTCATGCTGTCGGGTACCGTGATGACGGCGGCAATGATCTTCCTGGGCAAAGCCTCGGTGCTCTACACGTTTTATCCGCCTCTGATGGCCCACCCATTGTTTTACGTTGGAGTGGCTCTGTTCATTGCCGGTTCCTGGGTGCCGATGTGGACGTGGATTCCCATCTATCTGCGCTGGCGCAGGGAAAACCGGGGCAAAAAAACGCCCATGGGCGTGGTGGGAATCCTTGCCACGTTCACCGTGTGGCAGATGGCCACGCTGCCGCTCGCGCTTGAAGTGCTGGTGCAGCTCCTGCCCTGGTCGCTCGGCTTGACCAAAGGCGTGAACGTAATGCTGAGCCGCACGCTGTTCTGGTTATTCGGGCACCCGCTGGTCTACTTCTGGCTGCTTCCTACCTATGTGCTTTACTACACCATGTTGCCCAGGCTGGCCGGGGGAAAGCTGTTCAGCGATTTTGCCGGACGTTTCAATTTCATGGCGCTCATCTTGCTCTCCTGTCCGCTGGGCCTGCACCACCAGTTTGCCGATCCGGGAATTTCCACCATTTCGAAGGGCATTCAGAGCGTACTCACGATGCTGATCGCAATTCCGAGCCTGCTGACGGCTTTCACGCTTGCGGCATCGCTGGAATTTGCGGCGCGCCAGCGGGGGGGCAAGGGGCTCTTTGGATGGTGGAACAAGCTGCCCTACTTCGACCCCGAGAACTGGCTGTTTCCTTATCTCTTCTGTGGGCTGGTAATTTTTCTTTTTGGCGGCATCACGGGCATTATAAACGCCTCGTACAGCATGAATGACGTCGTGCATAACACTGCGTGGGTCCCAGCACACTTCCACCTCACAGTGGCCGGGCCGGTCTTTTTGGGCATTCTCGGCGGAAGCCTGACTATCGTCACCGGCCTCTTGAAAAAGCCGGTGGTTTCGGGCGCTATGGCGATGATTGTGCCTTACGTGTGGATGACGGGCATATTCATTTTCTCGGCCGGCTTCTTTCTGGGCGGCCTGCGTGGCGAACCGCGGCGCACCAACCTGGGTTTGACCTACACGAATCCAGCTTCACCCAGCTATCGGCATGACTGGTTGGTTCCCACCCACATGGGCCTGCTGGGCGGATGCATCATGGGGTTAGCCGTTTTGCTTTACTTCATCGTTCTCGTTCGCAGCCTGGCAGCTAGGTCCGTTCCAACCGAAGCCCCGTTTGCATTGCCGACGAGCGAGCCGTATCACGACGAAGACATTGCCGCGGTACGCAATTTTGCGCCCTGGGTGGTGGCTGCGGTTTTGCTGTGCGCGGCGGCCTATTACGTGCCCATCAGCAACATCGTGAAAAACGGCGTTACAACTGCGCCCGGCTTCAGGCCGGATAGCCCTGCCGCAATCAATGCGACCCGTTGAAGAGCCCTGCATGTGTGTTGATCTCAAGCGTTTCTTCTTTTCTTTAATGGCGTTCGCCCTGGCGCTGTCCTCGGGCACGAGAGCGGGAGCAGCCGTGCCCGCTGACAGCCATGCAGGACAACTTCCGGACCTTACCGTCTGGGATGAAGCCGGTGTCTGGCATGGCTTGTGGGATGAATTGCGAGATGCCGGGACAGGGCCCGTGATTGTGCTGCCGGTATATACGCGCTGTACGATGAGCTGTCCCGTACTGGCGCGCATGCTGGTTCAGCAAACCTCGCAGATTAGTGACGGCGCGCCCTATCGCGTACTCATTTTTTCCTTCGATCCCGGTGACGATGCCGCGGCCCTGCGCCAGTTTCGCGCCCAAAAAGGACTACCGGCGAAATGGATACTCGTGCGCTCCGACGCCGCGGACATTAGACGCTTCTGCGATTTCTTCCACTACTCGGTTATGACCGAGGGATCAGTCATGATCCACACCAACCAGATGTTTCTCCTCGACCGCAATTTCAAATGGCGGGCGACGTTTATCGACCAGAATTGGGACGCGGCCGACTTGCGCACCTGGATGAAGCGGGCGGAATCGCCTGGGCTTCTGGCGTGGCTGACGATGAATCCGGAAACGCTGGTTCTTATTGGCTTCGGCGGATTGCTGCTCAGCTTCACGCTGATCGTAGGCGCCTTACTATTGCGTTCGCGCTCCTCGGTCTCATTGTCGGCCCCGGCCGCTGCGCGTTCAGCGGAAATTGAGATATTGCCCAGGGAAGATTAACCCGGCGAAACTTTCCAACATAAGACGCTGTGTGATATATCTTCTTCTCGTCCGGCACGATAAATTGGATATTTTCTTACGAAGGTGTTG
>JAJXXG010000205.1 GCA_021781255.1 Acidobacteriota bacterium | reverse complement strand
CGCTCTGGTCCGGTCTCTCGTCGTCGCTTGCGCGCACCGGCCGCAGGCCGTGTTCTTTTCCTGTTTCACAGACTTCCGGAAGAATCCCTATTTGTTATGCGCCGGCGCATAGCTCGTGTCCTGCAGTGCCGCTCAGTGCGGTTTCGGCGTCGCGCGCCAGCCGGCGAGGATCTGTGCCGCGGGGGTCACGCCCGCAGCTCCCCGGGGCTCTGGGGTCGGTTGCCAGGCGTTCATCGCTGCGACGACAGGGCGCCCGAGATCCCCTCCCCTGCCCACGGGCTCACCCGCGCCGCGGCCAGCAGGGGTGCCTGTGATCCTTTGGGAGAGATTCAGCGCCCAGTTCGGCGGCATGCGGTGCGGCCGCGTCCAGACGCCCTCGCGCACCTTCTTCAAGGCGATGTGGATCGCGTGCAGCGAAGGGAACTTGGCGAGTGCGCCCTCTTCCACTGACCACACGATCTGGCGACACAGCTCGTCGACGTCGGTGCTGCCGCGGGCGGCCTGCAGGCCGTGCCGCACCCGGGCGAGCTCGAGCATCGAGAGTCGCCGGCGCGGCCGCGGCGAATCCGCTCCGGCCGGCAGGCAGGGCGCTCGTGCTGGGGTGGCCTGCGGCTGGGGGCGGGCCAGGATGGCGAGCAGCTGCAGCACGGTGCGCTGATGCTCGGCGGTGAGGGCTGAGTCCGCATCGAATGCCATCGTCGGGGAGCGCTGCGAGAAGGCTTGGTCGTACCGGGCGCGTTCAGCCTTGGACATGCGCCCGAGCAGACTGGCCTGGGCGGCCGCGCGCTCGCGCCAGGTGAGGCCGGCAAACGGATCCGTCACGGCCGCAGTCGACGCAGGGGTAGGGGCTGGCGTCGAATCACCGGAGGCTAGCCCAGTTGGGCCTCTCTCGGTCACAGGCAGGGTGCTCGAGGCCAGGGGCCGGCGTCGATTGGGGTATCGATCGAGTTCGCGAAGGAGGTCGGCGGGCAGGCGCAATTCAGTGACCGCGACGGCCTGCTGGTGGGGCCGGTTGCTGTCGCGCCCGGGGTCGGCGCGGCGCAGCAGCCCGAGCCGGATGAGCAGTTGATAGGCGCGCGTGACCGTTGAGGTGCTGACCCGGCAACGAGCGGCAACCGCCTCGAGGGGGATCTCCGAGCAGTAGTCCCCGCTGACCATTCCGGCTTTCAGGTGCGTCAGCAGCACCAGAATGGCCGCTGCCGGGAGCCGTTTCTCGGCGATCACATCAAAGATTGGGTCTGGCAGATGGGTGTAGAACTTGTCCTGGACCAGCACGTCGCGCGGGTCCCGATGGCATTTCTCAGGCATAAAACCTCCCCTCAGCGGTGAAGCTGATTTGCGAAAAGTCGAGGGGATTGGCGGGTCGAGCTTGACCCGTCGCGGTTTCGCGCCTAACCTTGAAAGTGTCAGGTTTCTGAGGTTATGGCGCTTTGCCGCTCAATCCCGGAAATTGTGGAAAGCCCCGCCCTTGCGGGGCTTTTTCACTACGTGACCCCCATAGCAAGCCTCCTTTCTGGATGGTGTGCCCTTGACGGGCAGCCCCTCAGTGGAAATCTCGGAGCTCTGTCCAGAGCAGGGCTCCCCCTCGTTTGAACGCGTTCAAATAAGGATCCTTGCCCTTCTTTTGGCGGCGGCATCACCAGGGCAACGCGCCGGATTTGAACGCGTTCAAATAGGCCTGCGGCCATGGAGACCCTCTGGGGTAAAGCCACCGCCCGTGAACTCATTTGAACGCGTTCAAATAGCCTCAGCGAATCCATGCCCGTGCCTTGACTGCTCGACGGCTGAATTGGCGGGTAGGGGGCTGGATCGGATTTTTCGCCCAAATCCCACGCGGAGAAGGCCCCATAAACGACGAACCCCGGCAGGGCCGGGGTTCGTGGAGCGCATGAGGAGCAGTGCGTCATGAAGAAGTCCCTTTGAGTCGCTCGCGTATCCTTCGCTCAGCGAGCTCCCAGATCTCTTCGGTGATCTCCCGCTGCGCCTTCTTGTCCAACTGGTAGAACTTGAGGGTCAGGTGACCGTCCCGACGCTTCTGTCGCAGGACCACGCGCCCGTCGATCTTTGACACCTGCTCTCGGGACGGAGAGCTGCGCGCGTCTCGTTGAGTCTCCGCACTTGCTGTCAATGTCCTGACTACGGCCGCCGCCGCCGGCCGAGGTGTAGTGTTCGCGAGTCGCAGCGCCGTTTCTTCGACCCGCCCAGGGTTGGTCTTGATCGCCCGCACCAGGTCATGCGACCAGCGGACGGAGATCTCCCGGGTGTCCTCGAATGCCGCCAGAACAGTTTCCGGGAGGTCGGCGATCTGCAGGTATTTGGTCACTGTCGAGTCGCTGACCCCGATTGTGCGCGCAAGCTCGCCCTGATCGGCAAATAGCCCCTCTGAGAGCCACTGCCTGAAGCTGCGGCCCTTGTCGTAAGCGCACTGCTCTTCGCGGTCTTCATTCTCGCGAAACATCTTGAGCACAAGATCGCGAGCTTCCGATACCGTGGAATCAAGGAGAGCGAGAACCTGAAAACCGCCCTCGGTCTCGGCATCCAGCGCCAAACACGCTCGGTGTCTGCGATGACCGAAGACAACTTCGTAATCTACCGCTGGGTCATCAGCGACGGGGCGCACGCGAATTGGGGTGTCTTGACCGTGAGCGCGGAGGCTCTCTTTCAGCGAGATGAACTTCGCGTCGCTCTCGAGAAAAGAACGCTCATCGCGATTAATGAATTTGGTTGCCCGCACCCGCTTGGGGTCGAGCTGCAGCACCAGAAGCGCGTTCGCCCGCTCTGCCTTCAGCCGCTGGTTCTCTTCCCGAAGCCCCTCGGCCAGCCGATGCCCGGCTTCAGCGACGTAGGGCCGAGCGCCCACTGCAGCAGTCGGCCGCGCGGCCGCCGGCTGTGAAGCGCGGGCCAAAATGGCCTTGTGGATGTCGTCACCCTTCGACACGGCTTTACTGGCTCACTGTTTGCCGCACGGAACGGGGAGGGGCCGAAACGGACTTCGCGAGACCGGTTCGCAGTTGGGCCCATGCGCTCTCTATGGCTTGAGCGATCTCTCCGTTCACATCATTCATAGCCTCGAGTGCTCGCTCGAATGCGCGCCGGTCACCCTCGTACTTCGTGCTTTCCTCGGAATGGTCCACCTCGTACAACGTCAGCAGTCGAGGACCAAGTTTTTCGACCACCACCGTCTGCACCATCGGGTGAGTGAACGTGTCTGACAAAAAGCTGCGGATCCATGAGCTGATTTTCTGGTGATTCGCATCGCCAGGCTTGAATTTCGTCAGCAGCACTGCCGCAAATTCGAAGACCTTCTCCGTCCCCTGGATCTCGTTGATAGACCGGATCACGTCGGCGATCAGTTCGTAGAACAGAGACGCGGACTGCAGGTCCATGAACGCAGGAGGGAGCGTGATCACCAAGCCATCCGCTGCAAACAGCGCATTGGTGTTCACGAAGGACAAAGAGGGAGCTGTATCCAGCAAAATGATGTCGTAGTCATCCTTGACGGTCTCGAGCGCGTCAGCGAGGACGCGATAGAAGAGGAAGTCCTGCTCCTCGTTTCGAATGCGTGCAGCGATAGAGAACTCAGCGCCATACAGACCCAGGTTCGAGGGGATCAGATCGAGCTGGTCCCAGTGGGTCTTTTGAATCGAAGTTGCAAGCGTCCCCGTCCACGCCGGGTTAGGGGTACCGTCAGACTGAACGGGCCCCTCGAAAAACGGCCTCACCGTGTGCGCGGCGGGGACCTCGGTGTGAGGAAGGATTCCGAAAGTCTGCGTAAGACTAGCCTGCGCATCCAAGTCGACCACAAGTACGCGATAGCCATGCAGGCAGAGATACTGGGCCAGATGCGCTGCAGTGGTTGTCTTGGCCACGCCCCCCTTGAAATTACAGATGCTGACTACCAGCGCCCGAATCTCATCCCCACGGCGCGGAGTAATGCCGAAAGCGCGCTGCAGCTGATGAATCTCTGCCAACGAAAACTCGCGGCGGCGCGGACTGACCTGGGTGCCTTGCGGCAACGAGGGGTCCTTCTTGAGCCGACGGTACAAGGTATCGATGGAGATGTTGCCCAGATATTGCAGAGTCTCCGAAGCGCTGAATTGACGCAGGACCTTCCGCTGATTGGGCTCCACAGCCGCGTCCCGTGCGGCCTCGATCAGTCCTTGGGCCTTACTCGACAACGCCTCCAGATCTTCAAGGGCAACACGTGAGAACGGCGGACGTACCGTCAGGAGCGAGTCATCGGCCATTCACACTTCCCCCGTTGCACTCAAGCCGAGAAATCCCATCGACGCGAGCGTGACATTAGCGGAAGTGCGGCTTAGACGCAAGGTTGATGACAATATAAGCCGCAAGAGGAGTCTAGTAGGATGCAGGCAGGGGAGGGCGCGCAGCTTGAGTTTAACGCGATCCATGCGATTAGCGGCCTAGGCCACAACCAAGGAGGCGGTATCGCAGCCAAAGACCGCGAGAAACGCGGCTTGACCGTAATCCCCAATGAAGGAACACGGCCATGGTCAGATCTCGCTGATCTGCATGATCTGGGGACGGATTGCGCTTCCTTCGAACCACGCGGGGAGTGTACCGAGGAGAATGCACCGAGGCGGGAGACGAATCCGAATGCGCTTCAGATATTCGACATCGGAAAGAGGGTTGCTCGTAACTTCAGAGCGCACAGCCAAGCCGCCGCGGGGTTCGTCCACCCGTCTTACCGGGTAGGCGTCGGCAAGCGCATCAGTCTCGCGCGCATCGAGGCGAGAGGTGGGTTCGACACCGTAGTCGCGGAGCCACTGGCGCAGACGGCCTTGCACCCATAGCATAAGGCCGCACGGACCAATCGAAGTGGGGCGCCCGGGTAATACCGGGCCCGCGCGGGATCATAGAGAGCGAACCAATAGGAAAAATGAGCACGAAGCCGCAGAGCGTCGCCACAGCGCAGACGCAAACCCCGACGCTGGATAGCCCATATTCGAGCCTCTCGCGCGAAGCACTCATCGACGTGCTGCGTCGACGCGATGCCCTGGCTCATTACGGCTTGGTGTGGGAACGCAAAGACATCGACCCGGATCGCGCGCTGAACCGCGATTTCGTCGGCTTTGAGGTCGACGAAGACCAATCCTGTGGACCGTCACCCTGGCGAAACCTCCTCATAGAGGGCGACAACTACGACGCGCTGCGGGCTCTCACTACGCATTACGCCGGGCAAGTCAAGTTGATCTACATCGATCCGCCGTATAACACCGGCCGGCGGGACTTC
>JAJXXG010000716.1 GCA_021781255.1 Acidobacteriota bacterium | reverse complement strand
GCAGGATCAAAGTGGCAGCCCAGAGGGTCGAAAATCATCCCGTCGGCAACTCCGTCCAGCTTGTCGCACTTCTTTATCAGCGCGTCCATGAAGAGCTTGCGCTGGCCATCGGTGAGGAAGTTGGCAATTTCCGGCTTACCGGACGCATCCTTCGGTGAGGCCTTGTTATAGGCCACCGGGATCCACGCACCAATAGCCAGATTCGACAGCCCGGTCCGCATCGCCGGATCTCCCGAAACAATCCCATTGAAGACCGTCGGGAAGCGCTGGGAGAGGATCATGCCCTCCCGGCCGCCGGTTGAGCAGCCCACGAAGTAGGAGTACTCGGCGGGCTTTGCATAATACTGATCGATGATCTGTTTCGCTACCTCTGCTACTTCCGCATTGGCCTGATACGCAAAATCAAGATACGCCTGCTGGTCGCGCATGAAGGAAAAGTCGAATACGCCGTGCTTTGCCTTGTGCCCTGTGTCTGTGCTGGCCACGGCGAATCCGCGCATCAGCGCGGGTTTGTCTCCCGCATAGGAATCCCCTACAGGATAGAAGATGACTCCATTTCCTCCACCTCCGCCCTGCATCATGAAGTCGCCATTCCACGCACTCCGCGAAGGCAACGCCACGGCAAAGCCGATTCCATATTCAACACCATCGACGCCCTTGCGCCGATGGAGAACGCCCTCGACACGGCAGTGCGCAGGCAGTTTGCCGCTGTAGCGTGGGTATGGCGACGGAACCATCGAGCCAGCCGGAACCGGCGCGGTATTTGTAATCTCAACGCCGCTTATTTTCAGGTTCCTGAGGTCCGCGCAGGATTGTGACGCCTGCGCTTGGGCAGGCAATACCGCGCATACCAGCGTACCCGTCAGCAGCCAGCATCTGTACAGCTTCATGAATGTTCCTCTCTCAGTAGATTTGTCCGCCGTTTCTGGTGTCACTGAGCGGGTTGCGCCACCGGTATCCGAAAGATGCTGATACTGATCGGCGCGACAGACAGCTGGCCCTTCGAGCCGTCTACTAGGGCTTGCGTAATCGTCACTTGCGGCGACTGCCCCACCTTATCCGCGGCTTGCAGATCCTTGCCGGTGATTTGCCGCAGCGTCGGCCGCCCTTTCAGCCGCACTCCGGCCGCTTTTAGATCGAATCTCTGCTCCGCCTCCGTCGCATTCACCACGGCAAGCGTAAGGAATTTACGGTCCGGCGTCAGTGCCGCAAACATGTCCAGCGGATAGGTCGGGCTGCCCGAATTGGTTTCCGGCTGGTCGCCTCCGATTGGATATTGCGGCGGCGGCTGCGGCGAGTTTCCCGTGAGCGCCACCGGGATCGAACCCGGAACGAAGCTGTCGCCGTAAAGCTTGTACACAAGTCCGGTTGTGTTGAACTCCGCCTCAGTCGGCGTGTAGTCGAGCGTGGAAACACCCATCGTGTGCGCCGACATTCGCAAATATTCCGTATGCCGCAGCATCTCGTTCAGAATCATCCCGTAGGCCAGCGCCATCTTCAGGTCCGGAGCCCGGTTGAAGCTCCCTCCAAAGTATGCGTACTCATCGATGGAGAGAAAGATATGCTTCTTCTCGAGCTGTGGGAAGCGCTGTTCATAGCGGTGCCAGGTCTGGTCATACAAGTGAACGATGTTGGCAGGATAGCGCGCGTATTCCAGCGGTGTCTGCTCCACCTTGTTGTAGCCATTCTCGGTCGGCGCATCCAGCGGCAGAAGTTTCGCTTTTTCCACATCGAAGCGCTGGCCGGAGCGTGCGTACCAGTGCTGCGTAATGCCTGAGAAATTGCCCCAGGAGTGTTGGATCTCACCTCCAGTCCAATCCTCGGGCGTACCCTCCACAGCCCTCATGTTATCCACATCTTTCGCCCGCATCTCGCCGATCAGGTCCATTGGCTCCGGCATGTTGCCGGAAGCCAGCAACACGATCGACGGATCGGCCTTACGCATCGCCACAGCGAACTCATTGTGCTTCAGGACGTAATACTTCAGATCGGTGCGGCCCAATTGCCACGCGCCATAGGGCTCATTGCCGATGTCCCAGAATTTCACGTGGTAGGGCTCTGGGTGTCCGTTCCTGGCCCGCTCCGCTCCCAGCCGCGTGGACCTCGGCCCGTTCATATACTCAACCTCTTGAGCCGCGGAATGCGCATCGCCGAATCCTGCATTCACCGTGATGTAGGGCTCCACGCCAATCAGTCGGCAGAGCGTCATGAACTCGTCCAGTCCCACATCATTCGACTGCATCGCCTTCCACGCGTAGTCGTAGGTTGGTGGCCGCTTGTCGCGCGGTCCCACGCCGTTGTACCAACTCCAATCGGAAAGGAAGTTGCCGCCAGGCAACCGCCAGAAGCCTGAGTGAAGCTTGCGCAGCAGGGCGATCGTGTCCGGCCGGAACCCGTCCACGTTGTCTGCAGGCATCAGAGAAGCTGTGCCCACATGAAAGCTCCCCATACCGGTTCCACTAATCTCAAACGCTGCATCGCGGCTGCCGGCCTTTGCCGTAAAGTGGAAGGGAAACTCGACATAGGCGCTCGGCAGGTGGGCAAATGTGACAGTCTCCCGGTCCTCTTTGCCCTCGCCCCAAATCAGCGCTACCCTTGCCGTGCTGCCCGGTGTTCCCTTGAGCAAGATGTGGCCGACGTATTTCTTTCCCTTCACCAACGACAACCCCGATTGTCGGATGCCGCGCGGAATTGAGCCATTCAGCGCTATACACGGACTTTGTGCGCCGACAAATGGCTGGTCCGTGTCCATCGTTACGGCTTCGCCCGGCCCCACCGGACGCCATTTGCGCAACTTCATGCCCGAAAAGCCACCCTGCCGCCGTCCCGGTGGTTCAGGCTTTACCGCCGTAATCGGGAAGTAGAACTTCCGGTCGTCGAGCATCTCAGACCAGAGACTGCGGTAGATGAGCGGGCCAATGTGCTCGATGAACATGCCGAATTCGTACTTTGAAAGCGGTGCAGCCGTCTCTGCCGCATTGATGTTGACCGTAATCTGTTCCGTTATGACAGGCTCGGTGTTCTGACTCCAGGCGGTTGTGCATGGCATCCACATTGCCCAGATGACGAAAAATACGATGCAATCTCTTTTCAAGGTCACAGACTATCTCCCGGGCAAACGTCTCAGAGTTCCGCTACAGGATGGGAAAACTTTTCCCGCAACGGAGAGTATCGCGCGATGATCAACTTGTAAAGCGATTTAGCATTCTGGGATTGTACTGGCACCATTTAGAGTGTGGCCTGCTTGTCAGCCTTCGCTTAGAGGCTGTGTTCAAGCATAGTCATATGGTTTGGTTCCAAGTCTCTTCATCCGTGAGATGAGAGTTGCAGGGATGAGCCCCAGGCGCAGTGCAGCACCATCCGCTCCGACAGCGCGCCCGCAGCGTTCGATGAGTGCACGAACGATCTCGTCATACTACTTCGCCCTCTCGCCTCTCGCATTCTCGGCCTTCAAGGAAGCAATCGTCTCTTGACGATCCGCGTAATGTTGCCGTCTGTTTTGGTGCTGAGCCCTGCAATGGTTCGGCGATTAACTTGGATATGCAAAGCCCCCAGGCGGTGCCTCGAACGACAAGTACCAGAGGTGGGATGACAGCATGCTCGACTATGTTCTCGAGTTCGCGGATGATGCCTGGCCAATCCCGTGCAGTGAGCACCTTCATCACTGATATAGAAACCGTCTCGCTATTCTTCTGCATCCGCTTCGCACACTTCTGCACAAATAGCCGATGAGCTGTGGAATATCTTCTCTGCAGTACCGGAGAGGTGGAATGCGGATAGGAAAAACATTGAAACGGTAATAGAGATTGTTGCGGAAATCTCGGTCGGTCAGTGTCTACCCCAACAGGCAGCACGGCGAGATATTCATCCGGATCGCCAAGGAGGGATCGACCATTACCGGCCTGATGGAGTGCTTCGGGTGGTTGTGTCTGTCAGTCTCCAACGGAGCTTTCCGTTGCGGGTGCTTCGCGACTCCAGGCCAGGCCCTCAACCACCTCGTCCAGGTGCGCTGCGCTTAGTCACGCGAGTCGGCTCATGGCAAAGAATTAATCGAACAACCCTTTTGGCAGTGATTCATGTTGAGGCTTGGCGTGTTTTGAAGTCTTCTCTCGCTTCGGAGTATTTTCGGGAACCGGTTCGATCAGTTCTGCCCAGTTGTTTCGTGTGTTCCCAACCGCATCGCTTACGCGCCAGGACTTCATTTCTTCTTCCGGATATGGTCTGAGCAGATCAATCGGCAGTTCATTCTCCTCCCCCTCATCGAGCCATCGTTGATAATCCTTGGGCTTGAGGATGACGCCCATACGGTCGTGATACTTCGCCATCCACTCGCTCGGATCGGTCGTCACGATAGCGAAGGATTCCAACTCCTCGCCGGTCTCTTTGTCCTTCCATCTATCCCAGATTCCTGCGAACGCAAGTGGACTTTCATCCTTGAGGCTGAATGCGCGAGCCTGCTTTTCACCATCCACTACCGGCCACTCGTAGAACCAATCGGCGGGAACCAGACAGCGGCGGCGTTTGAACGGTTCGCGCCACACCCCACTTGTGGTGAGTTTGTCGGCATCGGCATTGATGGTGCTGTATTTGAGCTTGACGGTCTTCGACCAGTACGGAACCAGGCCCCACTTCATCAGAGCAATTTCACGGTCACCAGTTTCGGAGTTAAGTCGGATCACTGGCTGAAAGGTCTGGGGTGCCGCGTTGTACGTGGGGGCAAGTTCAGAGTCATTGAAGACGTTCGTGTTGTGCGTGCGAAACCACTCCGCAATCCGCTGCTTGTCCGCCCGCCGCCCGTATCGCCCGCACATGCTTCCAGTCTAGCCAAAGGAAATAAAATAAGCGGCTGAATTCCATTGGCTTACGGGCAAAATGCACACTCTCTTGTGCAAAACACATTTGACATGGAGTCCAGCACAAAGGCGAAGATAGGGCGAAGATATTTCGCCATGCGCTCCGCTGCTTCAATCCGACTTGAAATCGAAACGGCGCTTGCCGGCAGGATACCATCGCCCCTGACGCCAGCTTCTAGAATCGTTCGTCCCGTTGTACCTACAGGAGTTGCAGAAGTTGATAAAGCGCTCGCTGGGGGTATCCCGCCTGGAGCGATTACGGAACTGACGGGGCCGGAGTCGAGTGGAAGAACATCGCTGGCGCTCTCCTTCACGGCAGGCATCATACAGGCTGGCTGTGTGGCTGCATGGATCGACGTATCGAATACGCTGTCGCCGGAATCGGCAGCCGCAATCGGCGTCGATCTCT
>JAJXXG010001151.1 GCA_021781255.1 Acidobacteriota bacterium | reverse complement strand
TGATCCTGTGCGCGAAGTTTGGGCGCAACAACGAGGCTCATGCTCGCTAACGCCATCACAGATGCAAAGACAATCTTCTTCATTCAGTGCTCCTGGGAATTGCCGAAATGGAGATCTACACTCAAGCACTCGCTCACGGAATATGCAACCGTTCTGCTTAGCGGTTGAGCACCGGGGCGACGGGTAAACGATACCTCGGGTTCCAATGCGGTGTTGGAAGGATTATAGAAAGCCCTGCCAGTTGTGACAAGCGTAGTTGTTTGCCGTGGAGTCCGGCCCGTCAGGCAGGACCTCAGGCCGGCTCTTACGGCGACACTCCATGAAGAGCCTTGCGGGTGGATAACAGGCGCCCCTGCCGGGCATCCCACCGCATGGAGTGCATGGCTCGCTGGCTGCCGGCACGGATTCCTGCGATTCTGGGCAGCGATCATATGGGCTTAGACACCGGACATGCGAAAACAGTTTCTGCGCGTTCGATCTGGGTCCACCTATTGGAGGAGGCGAACCAGTTCAGCCTGCTCGGCGAGGAAGGCATCGTGGCCGTGGTCGCTGACCATCTCCCGGTAATCGGCATGGACGCCGGTGGAGCGAATGAGGGAGGCAAATTTGCGCACAGCCTCCTCCGGGAAGAGCCAGTCAGAGCTGATTCCGACAAAGCTGAGACGCGCGCGAATACGGCCGAAGGCCTCGTCTGGCGTCACGTCGCCGCCGAGCGGGTCCCAGGTATCCATGGTACGCAGAATGGCCAGGTAGGCATTGGCGTCAAAGCGCTCGATGAATCGCTTCCCCTGATGGTCAAGGTAGCCGGCAATGTCGAAACGCCCGCCGATCAGTCCGCCGCCCTTGTCGTCCAGGGCCCAGGGGTCTTCACCGTTCCGGTTCGGGTTGCGGGCAAAGCGCTCGTCAAAGAGGGCTGCGGATTTGTAGCTGAGCATTCCGATTTGGCGGGCCATCGCCAGTCCCCGCCACGGCGGTCGCTGCGGAATGTATTTGCCGCCCGCCCAGTCCGGATCATTCTGGATGGACTGGCGCTGCAAATGATTGAGAGCCAGTCCCATGGCTGACAGCGGAGTCACCCCAATGATGACCGCCCGCTGCACTCTCTCCGTATCGTGCATGGCCCATTCAAGGGCTTGCATGCCTCCGATGGAACCACCTAAAACGAGACGCAGCCGCTGGATTCCGAGTGAATCCAGAAGCTGCGCCTGTGCTCTCACATTGTCACGGATTGAAACCAGGGGAAAGTTAGGACCGTATGGAAGCCCCGTCTCAGGGTTGACCGAGCCTGGGCCTGTGGAGCCGTAACAGGAACCCAGCAGGTTAATACAGATGACAAAGTCCTGATCCAGCGAAAGCACGGCGCCGGGAGCGAAGATCTCAGGCCACCAGGAACCCACGAGCGCCGAACCGGTGAGCGCGTGGCACACCAGGACGGCGTTGTCGCGGGCAGCGTTCAGGCGTCCGTACACCGCGTAATGCAGCGTTGGCTTGACCAGCGCACGCCCGCTCTCCAGCAGGAGGTCCCCGTCGAGTACGAAGTCGCCTTCATAGGTGGGTTCCAGCACGCGAGACGCAGCCGGCGCAGTTTCAGTCCCGGGTCGGGCTTCGGTCATACCACTCATTGTGCCGCAAGACCCGCCGCCTCTGTCTTGCCGGTATGCGAATGGCCGTTGGCGGCAGCAATGGCCTGATCGAGGTCGGCAATAATATCGCGGATATCTTCGATGCCGATTGAAAGCCTCACCAGCTCGGGCGTGACGCCGGTTTCAGCCTGCTCCGCCACCGAGAGCTGCTGGTGGGTGGTCGATGCGGGGTGAATCACGAGCGACTTGGCGTCCCCGATGTTGGCCACGAGCGAGAACAGCTCCAGCGAGTCAATCAGCTTCTTTCCTGCCTCGTACCCACCTTTGATACCGAATGTAATCAGCGCACCCTGGCCCGCAGGCAGATACTTGCGCGCCCGCTGGTGATAAGGGCTGGACTCGAGACCCGGATAGTTGACCCATTCAACGCCGGAATGCTGTTCAAGGTGCCGGGCCACCGCCAGGGCATTCTGCGAATGGCGCTCCAGGCGCAGGTGCAGCGTCTCAATGCCCTGCAGCAGCAGGAAGGCATTAAATGGCGACAGCGCCGCGCCAGTGTCGCGCAGGCCCTGGATGCGTGCCTTGAGAATGAAGGCCAGTGGGCCGAATGCCTCAACATACGAAAGGCCATGGTAGGAGGGGTCGGGCTCGGTGAAATCTTTGAAACGCCCCGAAGCCGCCCAGTCAAACTTGCCTGCATCCACGATCACACCGCCAATGGTGGTGCCATGACCGCCCAGAAACTTGGTGGCCGAATTCACCACGATGTCCGCGCCCCACTCGATGGGCCGCACCAGAGCCGCAGAAGCCGAAGTATTGTCAATCACCAGCGGCAGGCCGTGTTCATGGGCGATGGACGCAAGCTTCTCTATGTCCACCACGTCCAGCTTGGGATTGCCCAGAGTTTCGGCGTAGACGGCGCGCGTCTTGCCGTTGATGGCGGCGCGCAGGCCATCGAAATCGTCGGCATCCACAAAGCGCACCTTGATGCCCAGGCGCGGCAGCGTGTAATGGAACAGGTTGTAGGTGCCGCCGTAAAGCGAGGTTGTGGAGACGATCTCGTCGCCCGCCGCTGCCAACGTGGTGACGATCAGCGTCTCCGCCGCCTGCCCTGAGGCCGCAGCTAGCCCTGCAGCGCCACCCTCAAGCGCCGCCACCCGCTTTTCAAACACGTCCGTGGTGGGATTCATGATCCGGGTGTAGATGTTGCCGAATTCCTTGAGGGCGAACAGCCGCCCGGCGTGGTCCGCATCCTGGAAAAGATAGGACGTAGTCTGGTAGATGGGAACCGCGCGTGAACCCGTGGTCGGGTCGGGCGACTGGCCTGCATGAACAGCAAGAGTGGCAAATTGGCGCTGCTTGGCTTCAGACATCTTGGACTCCTCCGGGATTGGTTATCTCATTGGTTAATAGAGTGGCGGAGCGCAAAATGGGAGTACGGCATCCGCGCGAAAAGCAAAACCCGAATCCTTTGAGGACCCGGGCCGCTGGTTTCCAGAATCGGTTGCGTCTAACGCATTCGCCGTTCCAGAGCCGCACGGACGGGCCCGCATGCCATACACATGCACATGGCCATGACCTCAATTCCGCGCTTCTCTGAGTTTGGCATTAGAGGCAGTATCGACGGAAGCTAGGTCGAGTGTCAATGGCGAAGGTGGCGTACGCCTTTGTGGCGCTCCGCCAAGCTACTCCTCCGGCTTCCACACATAAGCGTCCGGCTGAGGCAGCCCCATATGCGACAGCACGCGATAAACGAATTGGCGCGCCATTTCCGCCGAGTCGACAGGCCTGTTGTAAAACGCGGGAATCACCGGGAAAATGACAGCGCCAGCCTCGGCTGCCAGCCCCATATTGCGCAGGTGGATGCGATTGAAGGGCGTCTCGCGCACACAGAGCAGGAGCGGACGACGCTCCTTGAGTGTGACGTCGGCGGCGCGGGCAATGAGCGAATCAGCCAGCCCGTTGGCAATGGCGGCCAGCGTGCCCATGGAGCACGGAAGCACGATCATGCCGCTCGACGGATAGCTGCCGCTGGCAATGGATGCGCCGATGTCCGCGTCCGTGTGCTGTATTGTCTTCGTCGGGGCTGCGCCGAGTAGTTTCTCAAGCAATCCGTTACGCCCGGATACGCCAAGCTCTTCAGCCAGGACGCGCAGCGAGTTCTCCGAGGGAACGAAATGAACGCGAACGACATGCTCGTCTGATTCCAGAGCCCGAAGCATCTCGCGGCAAACGACCGCGCCGGAAGCTCCTGTAAGGGCGATGGTAAGGTTCATGTCTTCCACTCGGCGGGCTCCTCTCGCCCGGTTCACTCGCCCAGTACGCGGCGAAAGATGGCATCCACATTGGCCAATTGGCGGGTGTAGTCAAAAGTGCTTGCCAGCTTTACCGGGGTGAGGAGCGCGGCAATGGCCGGGTCGCGCGCCACCTCGTCGCGAAAGACCAGATCTTCCTTCCAGGCGCGCATGGCGTGGGATTGAACGAGACGATATGCATCCTCGCGCAACATGCCAGCCTCAGCCAGGTCCAGCAGAAGCTGGCCGCTGAAGATGAGCCCGCCCGTGCTCTCAAGATTGCGCTTCATGCGCTCGGGATAGACCAGCAGCCGGTCGATCAGGTTCTCCGTTTTGGCCAGCAGGTAATCCACCAGGATCGTTGAGTCTGGAAAGATGACACGCTCTACAGAGGAGTGCGAAATATCCCGCTCGTGCCAAAGAGGAATGTTCTCGAAAGCCGCCTGCGCATTGCCGCGCAATACGCGCGCCAGGCCGCTGATCTGCTCTGACGTGATCGGGTTCTTTTTATGCGGCATAGCCGAGGAGCCCTTCTGCTTTTCGCTGAAATACTCCTGCGCCTCGCGCACCTCAGTTCGCTGCAGATGGCGCACTTCGACGGCAATCTTGTCGAGCGTGCTGCCGATGAGCGCGAGTGTGGAAATATAGGCCGCGTGCCGGTCACGCTGAATCACCTGCGAGGCGACCGGCGCAGGCTTCAGTCCCAGGCGCGCGCAGATGCGCTCCTCGTGATCCGGCTTCAGATGGCCAAAGGTTCCCACCGCGCCGGAGAGCTTACCTACACGCATGTCTTCGGCCGCCGCATCAAAGCGGGCCAGATTGCGCTCCATCTCGGCATACCAGTTGAGCAGTTTGAGACCAAATGTTGTCGGCTCCGCATGGATGCCGTGCGTACGGCCAATGATCGGTGTGTGCTTGAATTCCAGAGCGCGGCGCTTGAGCACAGCGAGCAGACCCACGAGACCCTTGCGAATGAGCGCGGAGGCCTCCTTGATTTGCAATGCCTGGGCGGTATCCACCACGTCGTTTGAGGTGAGCCCATAGTGGAGCCAGCGCGATTCGGAACCGAGTCCCTGCGCGTTCAGGCTCTCGGCAACCGCGGTGGTGAAGGCAATGACATCATGCTTGACCTCCGCCTCAATCTCCTGGATGCGGGCGACTGAAAAGCCGGCCTTGGAGGCGATTGCCTCAGCCGCAGAAGCGGGAATCACGCCGTCCTCGGCCAGAACGCAGCTGGCTGCCGACTCCACCTGGAGCCAGCAGTGGTATTTGTTTCCTTCCGTCCAGATGCGGCCCATAGCCGGGCGTGTGTAGCGATCGATCAAGAGCAGACTCCTGTGCTGGACCGCCCAGGGCGGCCCGCGTCAACAGTTGCGATTGTACGAGGG
>JAJXXG010000512.1 GCA_021781255.1 Acidobacteriota bacterium | reverse complement strand
ATGACGTGTGGGCGGAGTCGAAGATTCAGCGCCAACTTGAACTAATCCTCAAAGTTGGAAACAAAGTCGGCCTCGTCTATACGTGGTATTCCGAAATCGACGAGCAGAGCCGCATCCTTCGACGTCCCCTGCAACAGACGGCGAGAGGTAACGTCGTGGATCAGCTACTCCTTGGCAATCTCATCGGCAACGGCAGCTCAGCCCTGGTTCGCCGCCACATATTAGAAGACGTCGGAGGTTTTGACTCTGCCCTTCGCGACGCAGGTGCCCACGGTTGTGAAGATTACCTGTTTTACTTTCGCGTTGCTGCAAGATCCGAGTTTGACCTCATTCCGGAGTACCTGACGGGCTATCGCGTCCTTGGCCAAAGAATGTCCCGTGACCGTCCGCGCATGCTTCGATCATGGCTCTTGGTGGCTGCGGAAATGAACCGTTGCTACCCCGAACGATCCACATTGGTAGATCTGGGGCTGGAATACTATGTCCGATCCTTGCTGATTGACGCATTCACACTGTCCGACATAGCGCAGGTCCGTCCTCTTATTTCAGTCTGGTCAGCGCACCGTTCGAAGGGAACCCCGTTCACCACACCCGGAATGCTGGTGCGCACATTCCTACGAGGCTTAATGTATAAGGCACAACTGAACTTCGATAGGCTCCACAGGCGAAGACGGCGTAACTTCGCGTTAAGCTAAGTGCTCCTGGGCGGTTCGACCACCTGCCACTCTAACGACTTTGACTTTGTAGTTTCAGATCCCTCTTATTCCGTCTCCAGCAAGTCCAGGCGACCCCAGCGTGCGCCAGTATGAAGCTCAACGGTCGCGAACATATAGTTCGTTGAGCCTCGTAAGAAGCCAGGGGCCGGGCCTGTCCAGGACCTGCAAACGTGGTACCGAAAACAGGTTGCCCCGGGCATGTACCGTCCTTTGCTCTGTAGTGCATGCCATCGAGAATCCTGCTTCTTCGACTAGCTTCGCCGTCAAAGCAGTCACGTCGCCATAGGGATACGCGAACATGGTCGGCGGGCTACCAGTAACGCTCTCACACCAGTCGCGGCTCCCGGTGATCTCCTGCATTTGGATCGCTTCCGAGCATCCCCCCAGCGCCGGATGGGTGACCGTATGCGGCTCCACTGCGAATAGCTCGTTATCGCTGAGCTTACGGACCTCCTCCAGCGTCATCACTCGGTGAGTATCGCGCACCGCAGACGATCGGCCGCAGGCTGTCCACAATCCATCAAGCACAGTTCGCTGCTCAGCGTCCGGCAGCGGTCGCATCAGCTTCCATATCTCCATGTAACGGATCTGTCTCGGATGGACTGGCGACCTGTGCCAACGCCATTCCTTGACAACATCACGAGTCACCGGCGGGGCGCCAAAGTCAACCTCAACGCTAAGCGATCCAAGTTGTATCCTTTTGCGGCACGCAGCCTCGGTTTCTACGACTAGTGTCGCGAGTTCATCCCACCAATACTCCCTTTCGAGCCCAACCGCCCCTGTGGTGACAAAGAACGTTGCCGATAGTTGATACCTCTCAAGAGCCGGGGCGGCGGCCTGTGCATTGCACGCATATCCATCATCGAAGGTGATGGCCGTGGCACGCGGAGGGAGCACTCCCCTCTTAAGCAGCGCAGCGAAGTCCACAAGCGGCATCACCTCGCGATCCTGTTTCAGCATCGCCAGCTGGCTGTCAAAGTTTTCGGGCGAGACAGCAATGTCCCAGGGATCACACACCTCATCGGCCACCCGGTGATACATCAGCACCACCGGCCTGCTCTTGGATGAGCGAAGAACCCTTCCCAGCTTAGCTACAACGCCTGCAATCATGAAGTCTTCCTATGGATGTGACGCTTGTTTGCAAGTGCAATCTCCTTAACCCGCGGCTGACGATTCCGTATCACCATCCGTCCCTCCTCGCAGCGGTCACCTCTTGACCGCGCGGGCCGCAATGACCACCGGGTAAGCTGGATCGTTTTCCAGAAGCTTCTCGACAGGCAACTCTTCCTGTGCGCATCCATGCAGGAAAGCGACCGCCGCCAACACATTTCCGTACGAGGTTACCCCGACTCTTCCGGGGCCGAAAACATCGCCCAGCATGCGGCGTGTCGAAGATGGAGTAAGGGACCAGCACCAATCGCCCAACTCATAGTCATGCACTCGCGTGATCCCCGGAACCGTTAGAAGCAACACCCCATTGCGCCGCAGTCCCGCATAGAGCTCTGCAGTCGCCGCGTGCATGTCATAAATCAGATGGAGCGTCTGCGTAAGCACGATGCAATCGAAGCTGTCCGGTGGCAGCAAACCTGGCTGCGACAGATCGCCGACAATCGTAACCCGAGGGTCATCCGAATCGATGTGGAGAACATCCTGCCGGGTAATGCGCGTCTCGCCAAACCGTCGCGAATAGCTATCATCGCCAACCTCCAGAACGCGTCCTTGAATATCGCCGCGATGGAGATTCAGGAAGTCCTCAATATAAAAGCGGTCCACCGGCGTGCCGCGCCCATACCCGAAATCTTCGTCGATCGGTGAAGTCCGCGCCAGGTCACCGAAATCGACTCTACCGATGGGCACCCTGGTGCTCGGCATCTTCCGCAACCGCTGACCGAGCTTGCGAGGAAGCATGCGAGCCATCAGCAATCGCGCCCTCTTCCCCATCTCGTGGACAGCCACCTGCGGTGAGGCGCGCCATACACGAACCATCATCTCCGCCCTGCACCGCAAGGATGGCCGCTCGTTATTCCTCCAGCCTTCGTCCGCCAGTATCCGCTCCCCGTAATAGCGCCGCCAGTTGCTATTGCCAGCTTTCCGCGCTCTCCTCTCCTCTTCATTCCCCAGCAAGTGCTGTTGCGCATCCAATACGTTCAGCGCCGCTTGCAGCATGCGCAAGTTGTTGCCCGACACATTTCGTTCGTGCTGCCGGTAGTCCGCCACGACCGCCGAGTGCGAAGCAATCGAAAACTTTCGTGCCAGTCGCAGATACAGCTCGTAGTCCTCACATAGCTCAGTCGTGGCGCTGAACCCGCCGCATTGCTTCAACCGTTCAAGCTTATACATCACGCTCGCATGCATCGCGATCTGGTTGCCCTGGAGCAAGGAGACAAACGAGGTCGCTCCCATCTTTGTGAATCTCGGTCCGCCAAAAGGCTGACCTGATCGTGTAATGAACTGGTATCCGCCGTAGACGAGGGCGTTGTCCCCGTTGCTCGCATGGCACGCCAGCCCTGCCTCAATCGCATGGGGCTGCAGCCGATCGTCTCCATCCAAAAAGACGACCATGTCCGTGTCTACCTGTTCGATCCCCGCGTTCCTTGCTGCCGACCCGCCGCCATTCGGCTGCCGCAGCAGGCGAACATTTTGAAATCGCCGAACAACCTCTTCCGGCGAGTCTTCCGATCCGTCGTCGATGACGATCACATCATCAGCGGGATGAGTCTGGCACAGTGCGCTGGCGATTGCCTCTTCGAGAAAATGAGCTTGATTGAACGTAGTGATGACAATCGCGACTGTTGGTTCCGTGGCACCGGTTTCGTTCCTCAATCTCCGGCTCGAATCCATCTCGATGGCCATCTTTAACTCCAGCGTCGGTTCACGTCTAAGATTCTCGCGTGCAACAAGGCGAGCGAGTATTCGCTGTCTACCACACGCAATGACCGATCGCCGCTGCTTCAACGAACACAGTAAAGCGAGGTATCCCGACTCACAGCGGCCCTTGCAACGGATAACCTCTTCGCAATGCAATCGCCGAACGCTCAAGTTCCGTGTTGTACACTTCTGCCAACACCATTTTATGGCCTACGAGATCCGTACACGGCGATTAGTTCTCACCCAACCCATGCGAGGATCCGTTGAGGCAACCGAGTGGACTTGAACATACTCAATCCACTCGGAGGCGAGACCCATCTCGGTCGCCTCGTCCGCCGCTACCTGTGGACGGTGCCCGTGATCGCTCTCCTTGCCATCGCCATCGGTCTCCTCGATGGTCTGGGTGTGAGTCTTCTGATTCCCTTCCTTTCCATCTTATCGAGAAGCTCGCAGCCAAACGGTACAGGTGCCTTGGCTCTCTTGCAGCAGTTTGGCGAAGGCTATAGCCGCGATGACCGGATCATTCTCATCTGCGCAACGATCTTAGGCTGCATTCTGCTCAAGGGCGTCCTCCAGGTGATCGCGAATCTTACGTCGGCATGGATCGATGTACGCGTCGGCCACGATATCCGCAGCGCCATTTCCGCAAGACTTCAGAACTTTGAATACGAATTCTTCCTCTCCCATGACTCGGCGAGGCTTGTCGACATCTTCACCGTTGAATCCTGGAAGGCCTCCGATGCAGTCCGCCTGCTCCTCAAGCGAATAGCTTCAAGCGCTGCGGTGGCGGTCGTTGGCATGCTTCTGCTTCTCGTCAGCTGGCGACTGACCCTCATCGTTCTCCTCGGCACTTTGGTCATGAAGCGCGTGCAACAACATATTGAAAATAAGCTGAAGCGATCCAGCATGGAAGTCGTTCCGATCAATCAAATACTTGCTTCCCGGATGCTGTTTTCGATCTTTGGATCCCGCCTCATACGCCTCTTTCATACTCAAAAGTACGAGCACGATTCTTTGACCCATGCATCGGCAAACGTTCGTGACGCAATCTCGAAAGTCGAGTCCTTATCTGGCACCCTTTGGCCCATGGTCGAGCTCATGCAGGGAGTTCTCCTTGTCGTTGTTTTGATCATCGCAGTGCTGAAAGGAATTTCGCTGCCGCTCGTCATCACCTTCCTCGTTCTGATGAATCGACTACAGCCTCATCTCCTATCGCTGGAACAGAGCAACGCAGCCTTCGCCTCTGCAGCAGGCCATCTGGGCGAAGTAGAGTGGCTGCTTGGCACGGAAGTAAAGCCCAATCCGCCCGGAGACATCTCCTTCACTGGCCTGCGCGATCTCATTGCGTTCGACAAGGTAACCTTCGAGTACAAGGCGCGAGGCGGTGAAACAGCCCTCTCTCATGCAAGCTTTGTCATTCGGCAAGGTCGATCGACGGCTCTCATCGGATCATCGGGCGCTGGCAAATCCACCGCTGTCGGTCTGCTCTGCCGTCTGCTCCAGCCCACGCAGGGAGTCATCACCGTCGATGGAAATCCCCTCGCGCGCATCAACATCTCAGACTGGCTGAATTCCATCGCAATTGCCGGTCAGGATATCGATCTGATTGATGGCACGATCGCCGAGAACGTCTCCTACAACCGGCCTGACATCGGAAGAGAGAAGATCTATGAGGCCCTCTCCCA
>JAJXXG010000143.1 GCA_021781255.1 Acidobacteriota bacterium | reverse complement strand
CTGCGCCCGGATGAAGCGCGGCGAAAGATTGTGCAACTTGGCCAGATGTTTCAGACTCGCTGCCTGCCCAGTCGTGAGTTGCTCGTACCAATGACGTGCGCGAGCGATAGCTCTCAGGATCGCTCTGCGACTGGCGTCGGTAGTGAGGTTGGCATCGCCAACGACGAGGCGCACGGCGCGACCTTGGCGTACGTGGCGGAAGGGGCAATCGATGGAGACGATCTGCGGGAGACCTGTCGTATTTGCACGAGTGCTGAGGACCTCGTTGATCAGAGCTGGCACACGCAGGCGCGCCTCGACGCGGTCGGTGTGAACGATTACGCGCTCGATCACGTTCTTTAACATTTGCATGCGGTCCTCGGCAATGCGCTCGCGCCAACTCTGCGCTGCTGCTTCGGCTTGCGTGATGAGTCGATCGAGGAATCCCTCCGGTGACCGATGAGTGATTGATGCATCGTGGAGTGAGGCCAGCAACTGCACTGGCGATTGCATCCATTCGAGCAGTCGTTCAACAACAGCCTTCTCAATATCAGGCGCTGGAATTCGTAGCGGGGCTTCACTTTGGCCGGTTTTCATGATCACTGCCTGCGAGGTGTAGTAGCGGTAGCGCCGGCCGTTCTTGTTGGCGTGCGTCGGCGTATAGAGCGTGCCAGCTGCATCGAAAAGCATCCCGGTGAAGAGGCTCTCTTTGGTTGCACGCGCTTTGCGTCGCTCGCCCTGGATGTTGCCGTTGAGCAGTGCCTGCACCTTGCCCCAGGTCTCGCGATCGATGATGGCGGGGTGCTCGCCAGGGTAGGTGAGTTTCTTGTGTTTGATCAGGCCGAGGTAGTGTGGATTGCGCAGGATGGTGTAGAGCGGACCACGGAAGAAGTGATTGCCGTTGCGGCTGCGGATGTCATTGGCACGAAGTGTCTCCTGCAACTTCTGCACACTACCGGCACGTAGAAACTCGTTGAAGATTCTCCGCACATGATCGGCCTCGGCTTCGTTCACGACCAGTTTGTGATCGCCGTTCGAGATGTAGCCAAGCGGCACGGTCCCGCCCATCCACATGCCCTTTTTCTTCGAGGCGGCGATCTTGTCGCGGATGCGCTCACCGGTGACCTCGCGCTCGAATTGCGCGAAAGACAGCAGCACGTTCAGCGTGAGCCGCCCCATCGAGGTCGTCGTGTTGAACTGCTGTGTGACAGAGACAAAGCTGACGCCGTGCTTATCGAACTGCTCGATGATCTTGGCGAAGTCGGCCAGCGAGCGCGTGAGGCGATCGACTTTATAGACCACGACGACGTTGACCTTCGCGGCTTGAAGGTCGGCCATCAGTTGCTTGAGCGCGGGCCGCTCGGTGTTGCCGCCCGAGTAACCGCCATCGTCGTAGCGCGTTGTAATAGCCTGCCAGCTCTCGTGTTGCTGGCTTTTGATGTATGCCTCGCAGGCCTCGCGCTGGGCGTCGAGTGAGTTGAAAGATTGCTCCAGGCCCTCCTCGGAGGACTTGCGCGTATAGATGGCGCAGCGAATTCGATTGCTCATGCGGCCACACTCCTTGCTTGGCGCTTCTGCCCGAAGAATGCTGGCCCGGACCACTTCGTGCCGGTGATGACCTTGGCGATCTCACTAAGGCTTCGGTAAGTTGTGCCTGCGTACTCATAGCCCAAGTCGAGCACCGTGACCTCGTGCAGTTTGCCCTCATACTCCCGCACATAGCGAACGCCAGGCCTGGGCCTCAGGCTGGGTTGGCTTTTCCCCTCGCCGACGGCACTTTCGTCGGCCAACTCGCGCAGCTTGCGAACGGTTGATTCCCTGAGCCCGCCGAATGCCTGTTCCTGAATGCGATAGGCGAGGATTGGGATTAGCAGCTCGCGACGCAGGGCAGGGGCGGGTACGCGGTCGAATAGATTGCGCCAGAGTTTCAGTAACTCAGCGCGCTTCATTGCCGGCAACTGCTCCAACAGCCTGCCAACAGCCTGCTGCCTGGTCAGTTTTTGATGGACTATCTTGGTTTCTTCCATGGACTTGCCCCCTTAGGGCAAGTCCATGAACGCTCTTTCAGGGCACAGAGTCAAGCGAACTTTGGCAAACAGCCGCTCGCCGTGGAAGTACCAGGGGTTATAGCGCGTGAGGTCTAACTTGCTGAGGCCGTCCCATGCCGTGCCAATACCGCTGCGCGCCCAGGACGACTCGTAAAAGGGCACCCAGACATCGCCGGTGGCGCGGCGCTCGACGGTATGGGAGTCGCGGCGGTGATCATACCAAAGGCCGGGGTTTACCTGGATGGAGACGTCGCCGCGCTTAAGAATGCGCTCGACCATCCGCTGGAGATCTTCTGTTTCACCGGGCGCGATGACGCCGGGCATGAAGCGCGGGACACTGGAGCCGGCGGGCTTGTCTGCGGGGTAGATGGAGGTGTCGCCGCGCCACCAGGCTTCGGTTTGCGAGGGGCCCCAGACGGTTTTGCCGTTAAGCACAAAGCGGCCGTTGGCGATTTCGACAGGTTGGAAGACGGGCTTAGGATGCGGCTGAATTTTCACCTTGGAGGGCAGGAACTGCGGCAGCGTGCGCGACGACGCAGACTGCGGCTGCGGCGAGTTGACGACGAAGTTGGGTGCGCCCGGCGGACCCAGGGCGTCGATACTCTGCGCGGTGCAGTTCCACAGCAGCGAGTTGGCCGCAGTCCATCCCGCGCCCTGTGCGCGCGAGAAATCGAGGATGAGTTGCAGACGCGCGTTGGGTACATGCACGTTCTCGTAGAGTACGCCGGAGCTCCAGCCTTCAAAAGAGCCACTGGCTTCAATCGAATCCGTGGCATCGCAGTCGAGAAAGACATTGGGACCGCCGGCCAACATCCCGGTGGCGAAGTCGTTCATGCCCTTTTCGCTGCGGCAGCGGTAGAAGAGTACCTGCTGGCCGTAGACGAGGAAGGATTGCCGGCGATAGCCGCCTTCTTCCGAGACATGCGCTTCGCTGCGGCAATTTTCCACGGTGATGCGGCGGCCGCGCAGGTTGACGCGCACGGCGGAGCTGACGAAATGGCGCGCCGTGACATTGCGGACCCATGCATCCTGCACGTTGTCGAGCAGGATCGCGATCCAGGAGTGGTCTTCGTCCTTGGGGCGCGTGCGGTTGTAGCTGATGGTGAGCGTGAGGTCTTCAATACCGATGTGCCGCAGGACGGCGTTGCCGGTAAGCAGAGCCAGCGTGCCGCCGCCGCACTGCTTCTGGAGCGCAGTGGTGATGGGCGCGTCGAGCGTGACCGTGCCAGTTTGCGCATCAACGGCGGTCAGGGTGCGGTCCCAGACCAGGTCGTGCGAACCAGGCTGCCAGTCGAGGCGAAAGCTGGCGAATGTGCCTGGCAGGCCACTCATCTTGATGGCGGATCCACGCTGCTGTGCTGGGCCTGCGGACGACTACAGTGTCACCTGCCTTGAGGCCGGCGACCGAGGCGAGATGCAGAGTCATTGCACCGGCGGGGGCGCCTTCTATGACTTCAACAGGCGATGCCAGGGCGGCGGGCTGGTTCGCACCCACCATAATGAGCGTACGGCGACGGATGCCGGTGGCTTCCATGATAGTTTGGACGACGCCCAAACCGCAGAGCACGACTCCAGAGGCGCGGAGATGGAGTTGGCCTTTGACATGGAAGCGGCCGGGCGCGAGCAACACGGCGCCGCGAAATCCGTCGGACTCCAGCGGCATCGTGGCTACGCGATCGATGGCGCCCTGAAGCAGCGCGGTGTCATCGCCACCGGACGGCTGCACGGCGAGCACAGCCTTCACCCACGGAATCGGCTCTCCGGCTTGGTAGCCTGCATAGGAGAAATCAATGGGAACCGGCCTCTTGACCGGAGCTGCGGCGCGGCACTGGACCGCGACCAAAAGAGCAGCGACGGCGATGCAGGCTACTCGGCGTACGGCGCGGCAGGAACTGAGCACATAGTGGGTTGCACAGGTCTCCTGGGATTTGAAGTGGGAATCATGGAATTTTATCGAACGATTGACAGTTTTAGGCCCCGAGGATATGGCTGTCAACCTGAATCGTGATATTCTGCGAATTTTTCGTGTGGTCTGGCAGAGTGGCTTTGGGCTAGATCGCTCGATGCGGCCATTCTGGAGCGATTCCGGTCATGAACAGGTCGGCTAGGATGAAGCCAAGCTCGCTGGGCACAACGTCTACGGACGGTTGATACCACGGGTAGATGTGAGTAATCATTCCGAAAAGCACCAAGCCGAGGAATTTGGATGGGATATCGGCACGAACCACGCCAGCGGCCTGGGCTTCTTCCAGGAGCTTGCGTGCAAGCTGCTCGTAGGCGTCGCGGAGGGCAACGATCTCCGCGCGCTGCTCGGCGGTAGAGGTCACCAGTTCCTCGTTGGATGTGGCGTGCCACTTCTGCCGCTGCAGAAGGCTGACCACATGAGCCGTGATGAAGGCATAGAGCTTGTCTTCGGGGCCGGAAACCTGTTCGAGCGCCCACTTGACACTGGTGCGCATGTGTTCGAGTGCGGCGCGGGAGATCTCGTAGATCAGGTCCTCTTTGCTGGAGATGTAGTAGTAGAGCGAAGCCTTGCGGATGCCCATGGCATCGGCGATTTCGCGAATGGACGTGGCGTTATAGCCTTTGCGCGCGAAAAGGTCACAGGCAGTGTCGAGCAGCCTTGCATAAGTTTCGTTGCGATGCGTTGGGGCAATGGACTCGGTCTGCGATGACAGCGCTTCAAGATTGTGGCAGATGGTTGCGGGGCGATGGTTCCGCCGCACCTTCGTACCGGCTGCTCCCTCAAAGTAGATTGCAGCAAAGATTTCATCCAACTGGCTGACGCTCAGGCCTTTTCCCTGGCGGTACCAGAGCACCGACCAGATCAGGGTACACATGAGCGGAGTGTAGATGTATTTGTTGGCGACATCGGCGCGGATGTAGTTGCCAGCCTTGGCATCGTCGAGCACTGAGGAGGTGAGCATGTGATAGCGCGACCACAGGCCCTCAATCTCGGCGCGATATTCGGGACCCAGCGCTCTGCACTCGGTTACGCCGATGGAGAACTCTTTTTGGAACTCGAGCGTGGTAGCGAGGTGATTGCGCGCAATTTCGCGGATAGCTTCCAGAGGCGATCTGGCAATGACTACCGCGGCTTCTGCCTTCTCAATCAGGGTTTCCAGGGCGGAGTAGCAGATGCCGTGAAGCAGCTCCTCCTTGTTCTTCATGTGGTAGTAGAGGGAGGCCTGCTGCACACCCAGAGTGGCGGCGACGTCGCGAGTAGATGTTCCGCAGTATCCCTTCTCCC
>JAJXXG010000261.1 GCA_021781255.1 Acidobacteriota bacterium | reverse complement strand
GCGGGTGCGGCGCATGCAGGCGACGGCATGGCTCAAGGCCTGGCGAGCGTCGGCGCGTGTGGCGATGGTGACGCGGCCCACGAGGCCCTGATCCCACGGCGAGCGGACCTCGAGGGCCTCGCCGTCCGTCCATTCCTTGCCGCAGAGCAGAAATCCGGTGGGCGTTCCGGGGCGCATTTTCACGGGGGAGCCTCCATGCATGGGTGCTACGCCTTTGATGGTACTAGGTGAGGGGAGCGGGGCGGCAGTGCGATAGACTCCATGCATGATTCATGATGGGCGGAGCAGGAAGCTGCCGTTTGATGCGGTGGAGGCGGTGGCGCATCTGAGGGCGAGCGAAACTGAAGGAGAAATTGCGTTCCTGCAGATAGTCTAGCGAGCCACCGCTACTGCCATCAGACTTTGGCCGATGGGCGGTGGGCAAATGCGAGATTCAAGACGGTGCACCACCGGAAAGATTGCGCGGTCGAATAGCCGCACTGAAGCCACGTCAAAGGATCGCTTCTTGAGCAAGCAGAAGCTCGCCCACCACGCGAAATAGCCAACGAAGTTGAAATAGCGGAAATAACTAAGATCGAATCCGGCTCCCTCCAGCTTCCTTCGCAACTCAAGGCGCGTATAGCGGCGGAAATGGCCGAAATCCCTGTCAATTGGCGCGTAAATCTCAGGGCGCGCCGGGACGAACAGACAAAGGGCGCCGCGCGCGGGCTGCAACAAGCGGTGGTAGGCTGCCAACTCCTCGTGATCCATTTCAATATGTTCCAAAACATTAATGCTCAGAATGGCATTCCACTCCGTTTCTGACCGCAAATCGCTAACGGTTCCCTGCAGCAAATCGTGTTGGGGAATCCGGGCACGCAACCGGGCACAGAAAGCCGGGTCTGGCTCAATGGAAGAAAGCTTTTGTATTTTCGGCATTTGCAGGAGTTCGGAGGTAATCTGGCCAATGCCAGCACCGATCTCGAGCACATTGCCCCGCAAATACGACTCAAAATCACGAAGCAAAGCGGCGCGATAATTCCTCGCCTCATTCAGCGCGGCGAATTCAAAATCAGCTGTATTGGCCAATGCATTGGGCTGACTGGTCATTTGATCCAGAAATTATACTTCCAGATGCACCACATCGCGCGAAAGCCATCTCGCCAGCCCACTTTTTTGCCTTCGGCATAAGTACGACCTGTGTAAGATATCCCGACTTCGTAGATTCGCACCTTCGCCTTCGCGACTTTGGCCGTGATCTCCGGCTCGAAACCGAAGCGGTTCTCTTCAATCCGAATTTGCTGGATTACCTCGCGGCGGAATGCCTTGTAGCACGTCTCCATGTCCGTCAAGTTCAAATTCGTGGCCATGTTCGAACACATCGTGAGAAGCTTGTTCCCCACTGAATGCCAGAAATACAAGACCCGGCGGGCACCGCCGCCGCCGTGGAACCGCGACCCGAACACGACGTCCGCCTTGTTGGACAGGATCGGCGAGATCAGCAGAAAATACTCGGCCGGGTCGTATTCCAGATCCGCATCCTGGATGATGACGATTTCCGAAGTCGCGTGTGCAACGCCGGTGCGCAACGCCGCCCCTTTGCCCAGGTTCACGTCATGCCGGATGAGTTTGATCCGCGGTTCGATTTGCGCGAGCGGCTGGAGTTGGCTCCAAGTGCCGTCCTGAGAACAGTCATCTACGATGATCAGTTGCTGCACCAGACGCTGCGCCAACACTGCGTTGACGACTTCGGCCACGGTGGCAGCCTCATTATAGACAGGCATTACTGCCGTGAGGCAGGGTTCTATCTCATCGTTTGATTTCAATCCAGACATTGTCACAGCTTCAGGGTTGCGGGAATATGGCAAAAACCGTCAATCGAAAGCGCGGCTCACGGCTTAGGTTAGCATGACAATGACACGGGCGCAGCAAAACTCCACTGCGGCATACCATGAAGTTGCCTGGACATTCAGGCACTGAATCTCATATGCCTGAGGAGATCATTATGCTGTGTTATTCGGACGTTGTGTTTCTTTTCTGATCGGAGGGCAGGTTGAATATGAAAAAGGACTGCGTGGACGGGTATATTTTCCTGCTTCTCGGGAGCACAGTGTTCCTTTTGCTGGGCGTCGCCCTGGAACACGCCAGCAATACTCCGATGCTGGATTTTAAAGCGCTTTACTACCCTGCTCGATGCCTTGTTCAGAATTGTGATCCGTACATGGAAAGTGAAGTGCTGCGCATATATCAAGCAGAAGCAGGACCGCTTCCAGTGAATGTCGTGCGCAATTCCCCGATTGTTACGCGGTGCCCCTATCCACCAAGCGTGTTCTCGTTCGCTGTTCCAATCGCAGCACTGCCGTTGAGATCGGCTGAGTTACTCTGGTTCGGGCTTACAGTTGGGGGCCTGATCTTTGCATCGTTTCTGATGTGGAATCTCGGGGCAGACTACGCGCCAGTTCTCTCCGGAGCTTTAGCAGGTTTTCTTATCGCCAACAGTGAAGGGCTCATTATCTTATGCAATGCTGCCGCACTTGTTGTCAGCCTTTGCGTGGTGGCCGTCTGGTGCTTTATTCGGGAACGGTTTGTCGCGGCTGGCATCCTCTGTTTCGCGATTAGCCTGGCAATCAAGCCGCACGATACGGGCCTGGTCTGGCTTTATTTCTTATTGGCCGGCGGGACTTACCGCAAGCGTGCACTGCAAACACTCTTGGTGACGGTAGTTCTATGTCTTCCGGGAGTCCTGTGGGTTTGGCACGTATCCCCACACTGGATACAGGAACTGCATTCAAATATCGCGTCTTATTCGGCGCACGGCGGTATCAACGATCCCAGTCTCGCTTCAACTGGCGCCCGCGGCATCGAGTCGGTCATAAGTCTGCAAACTGTCTTCAGCGTTTTTCGGGGCGATCCTCAGTTCTACAACACAGCCACCTATCTTGTGTGTGCGCCGCTACTGCTTATATGGGTGTTTGTCACTGTGCGGTCCCGGCCCTCGCGGGCGAGGACCTGGTTGGCGCTCGCGTCAATTGCCGCTCTTTCCATGTTGCCTATCTACCATCGGCAATACGACGCCAAACTCCTGCTACTCACGATTCCCGCTTGCGCCATGCTCTGGGTTGAAGGCGGAGTGATCCGGTGGCTTGCACTCCTGGTGAATGCCGGTGCACTCGTGTTGACCGGGGATCTCTTTTGGGCATTTACCTTTTCTCTCCTTCATGCTCTGCACCTCCCTGCGACTCGTCTGTCCGACCAGATATTGATCGCCGTACAGGTCTTTCCGGCTCCGGTTATGCTGCTGATCACGGCCATTTTCTATCTCTGGGTGTATATGCGGTACGCTCGCATCAAGGCTGAGATGCAGGATCACGGGGAGTCCGAAAAGATGCCGTTAGCGCCAGCGAATGCTTCAGGATCCCTTTGCGCAGGCGAGAAAAATCACACTCTGCGGAAGGGCGCCAGTATGCAATGCGCACGCGCTACACTGTTTTCCTATGATTCATGATGGGCGGAGCAGGAAGCTGCCGTTTGATGCGGTGGAGGCGGTGGCGCATCTGAGGGCGAGCGACGCGAAGCTGGGCGCGCTGATGGACCGCGTGGGCGGATTCACGCTGCGGCTGGATCCTTCGCCGTCGCCGTTTGAGTCGCTGCTGGAGTCGATTCTGTATCAGCAACTGCATGGCAAGGCGGCGGCCACGATTCACCGGCGGGTGCGAGAGTACTTTGGCGGCGACCCGACTCCGGAGCTGCTGCTGAAGACGCCGGACGAGCCGCTGCGGGCGGCGGGCGTTTCCGGCAACAAGATCAAGGCGCTGCGCGACCTGGCGGCGAAGACGCTGGATGGTACGGTGCCGGCGCACGCGGCGATTCGCAGGATGACGGATGCGGAGATTGTGGAGCGGCTGACGGCGGTGCGCGGCATTGGCCCCTGGACGGTGGAGATGCTGCTGATTTTTCGCATGGGGCGGCCGGATGTGTTTCCGGTGACGGACTATGGCGTGCGGAAGGGATTTGCGCTGACGTTTCAGCGGCTGCCGAAATCGCGGCCGCTTGAAGCGGCCGACCTGCCGAAGGCGGAGGTGCTGCTGAAGCGGGGGAAGCGCTGGGCGCCGTTTCGTTCCGTGGCGAGCTGGTATCTGTGGCGGGCGTGCGACCTGGCAAAGCCGGGCGTGCCAGCCGGGCGGGCAAGCCTACAATAGGCTGAATGGCCGGGCATGCCGCGTAGAGGCCCGCTGTGCGATTGGATTGTTCATGGCTTCGAGTAAACGTTTTGTCTGCATTCATGGTCACTTTTATCAGCCGCCGCGTGAAAATCCGTGGCTGGAAACGGTGGAGACGCAGGACTCTGCCGCACCGTATCACGACTGGAATGAGCGCGTCTGCGCGGAGTGCTACGCGACGAACGGCGCGGCGCGCGTGCAGAACAACAGGAACCAGATCACGCGAATTGTGAACAACTATTCGCGGGTGAGCTTCAACTTCGGTCCGACGCTGCTGAACTGGCTGAAGGAGTATGCGCCGCGGACGCACCGGATGATTCTGGACGGGGAGCGGCGCAGCCGGAGCGCGTTCAAGGGTCACAGCTCGGCGATGGCGCAGGGCTACAACCACATGATCATGCCGCTGGCGAGCCGCCGGGACCGGATTACGCAGATTCGCTGGGGCATTGCGGATTATCTCTACCACTATGGCGCGCCGCCGGAGGGGATGTGGCTGGCGGAGACGGCGGCGGACACGGAGACGCTGGAGCTTCTGGCCGATCACGGCATCAAGTTCACGCTGCTGGCGCCGCACCAGTGCCGGCGGATCCGGATGCTGAAGGAGACGGCCGGGCACACGGAAACGAGCTGGATTGATACGCCGGACGCGACGGTGGATACGCGGCGTCCGTATCTTGTGCGCTTTGCGTCCGGGGCGTCGATTGCGGTGTTTTTCTATGACGGGCCGACGTCGCGGGCGATTGCGTTTGAGGGGCTGCTGAACTCCGGCGAGGCGTTTGCGGCGCGGCTGAAGGCGGGCTTCAAGGACAGCGCGCAGCCGCAACTGGTGCATGTGGCCACGGATGGCGAGTCCTATGGGCACCACCACAAGCACGGCGAGATGGCGCTGGCGTATGCGCTGCGCCTGCTGGAAGAGGACGAGACCGTCAAGCTGACCAACTATGGGAACTTTCTGGCGGAGTATCCGCCGGAGTGGGAATGCGAGATACGGGACAACACATCGTGGAGTTGCATGCACGGCGTGGAGCGCTGGCGCAGCGACTGCGGCTGCAGCAGCGGCTTGCCGGGATGGAACCAGGCATGGCGCG
>JAJXXG010000764.1 GCA_021781255.1 Acidobacteriota bacterium | reverse complement strand
GTAAAATATGGGATCGTGCGACCGGGGGATTATCCCGATATTGCGGACTACATGAGTGGAACTGGCGGGGAGTGAATGGTGCGCCCGGAAGGATTCGAACCTCCGGCCTACTGATTCGTAGTCAGTAGTGCACCGTAACCCTGCCTGTAGTTCTAACGTCCAAGACGCGCTCAGCAGGAAAGGAAACTGTGAACACCTTATGCCTCGTTCCGATGGGTGTCAAGGGGGAAAGTGTGACCGCTGTCGCGGATGTTTTCCACAGGGCAACGCAAAACGAGCAGTCGCCCTGCGGATCGGGTTACCTGAAACGCCAACCTCCTCCGACCGCAGCGCGCGGTGCGTAGAACGGACTTGCGCTCGGATTCGTCTCCGACGCTGGGCCAAACTTCGGCGGGGTAGAAGCTGGAGCGGTCTGGCGCATGGCCGTTTCGAGTGCGCGGCGCTTGGCGCTATCGCTGATGTGGACGTAGTGCCGCAACATGCGAATCGAAACGTGGCCAGCGAGCGCGAGGAGCATGGGAATATCCATGCCGCTCTCTGCCCACCGCGTGAGCGCCGTGTGCCGCGTGTCGTAGGGACGGAACCAGGTCAGCCCCGAGGCCTTGCGGACCTCGTCCCACATCTTCTTGATTCCGCCCACGGTCATGGGCCGGGTCGGATCGAAGTCGGGAATCTCGCCGCCATGCCGCGCCTGCTGTCCCTTCGGATTGCATCGCTGCCGAAAGGGAAACAGGTAGTGCTGCGGTTCGGTTGAGCCAAGGTCGTTCGCGCGCTTGAGCAGTTGCTCGGCTGCCCACTTGGCCTCGGCTGTAATCAGCGGGATGGTGCGGGCGCGGTACGGGTTCTTTGCGCCTCCACTCGGCACGCTGACAATGCCGTTGCCCAGGTTCACGTCGCCGATGCGCAGGGAGCGCATCTCGTTCGTGCCCATGCTGGTGCCGAAGGCGAGTTCCGAGTACCAGTGAACGATCCACCAGCGCTCGGAAACCTGCGCAACGTCAAGCCAGCGGCGTTGCTCGTCGAACGAGAGGGCGCGCGAAATATCGCTTATCTCTTCTTCAAGGCGTTCGTAGAACTCGTCCATCTCCTCGGTCCAGCAGCCAGCGCGGCGGAGGATCATTTTCAAGATGCAGAGTTCCTGGTTGACCTGCTTGGACCGCGCCGGGCAGGGCTGTTTCCCTTTGGGAGGCAGCATGGTTCCATCTTTGAGCCTGCGAGGTTTGGCGTCTTGCGGCCGTCGATAGCGGATGAAGGGAGCCGCGCCGGCAATGCGCGCTTCCTGGTACTCGCGCAGGTGGCCGAGATGGATTTTTTCGAGAGGCAACTATGAGAAGAACAGGTTGAGCGAATCGACATACTGGGCGTAGCAGAGTTCCGTCTTTTCGCGGATGTAGCGGGCAGTGATGGCGCCGGGCACTCCCCGGAATGACCGGGATTCGAGCCAGAGCGCAGCCGCTACGGAGAATGAGAGGTTAGAAGAGATGCGTGCAAGTGTCAACGAACGAGCCCTTTCGCACGCGGGGCAATCCAAGTGCCCCAGCGTATGTTGATCCAACGCCCAGGGGGCAGAACGACAGCTATCCAGAGAGCGCGCGTACATGGAATCCTCCGCAGATTCAGTGAGCAGTAACTACCTGTGCACCGAGTCTGGGGCACCATGCGAAATTGTGTGCAGTCGATGAGGAAATTGTCTCGAATTCTATCGCCCTAATCTGTGATTAGGGTCACAAAATGACCCAAAAGGCGTATGTGGTATGTGTTTGGCGCACTCGTGGCGCACCTAGCCGACGATGTAGCGTGCAACTATATGGCCGACAAGAGGATAATGCTCACCGTGACGCGGAAGTTCTATGACTTTTTGGAGCGCATGGCCGAAGAGACCGGTGTAGATCGCAGTAATCTTATCCGTGGTTGGATCTGGGAGAAGATGCAACAGGAACGCGACCGCATGATCGCCGAGCGCCAGCTCGCTGATGCGGTCAGCAAGCGCCCAAAATAAGAAAGAGCCCCAGGCCGAGGCCAAGGGCTCCCACTTCCGATTTTCCACCTGATTTGAGGCGCTAGAAGAGCGGCGGCTCGAACTGGTGCACGTATTTCGCTCCAAGCCACACGCTTCCCCAAAAGCCCAACTTCACCTTGTCGGGATGAAGCAGTTGGTGTTCCTTCCACTGCGCGTCGGCAAGCATCTTGTTGCCGCTGTCTGTCATACCGGCGATGTTGGTGAGGGTCTCGTGAATAGCCCTGTCTTTCAGGATGGCGTCCAGATCTACCGCATCCGTCGTGAACGCATCGATCGGGGCCTTCGCTGCATGAAGAGTGTCTGTCGCTGCATGGAGCGTGCCGGTCAGTGCATACGCGGAGCCGTCCAATGCGCGGAATGAGCCTGTAGCCGCCTGAGAGGTGGCGGTGAGCGCGTTAGCGGACCCCTTGAGCGCATCGACGGCGGCCAATGTGTGTGGCGCGATGGCGCGCTCCTGCAACTGCGTCGTGACAATCGCGTCTCCGACCTTGGTGATCGTCTTGTCTGCGACGGCCAGCGTACCGCACGGTCCCGGCGCGCACGGGCGGTTCACGGCAGCGAGGACCTGCGCGACCCCCTCTACGATTGCGCCGGTCGGCCCCGGCGCTGACTCACCCCACCGCCATGCCGCCCACCCCACAAGGCAGGCGGCGGCGATAAGGCAGACGCCAAGCGCGTTTGCGATGATGCGATTCATAACTAGAGTTTGATTCCGAGCGCTTCGAAATCGGCCTTGACGGTGGCGGAGCCCGCCTTGAAGTCCGCAACAACCTTCTGGACCAGGCCAAGGGTGGTCTCGCTCAAAGCGAACGCGCCCAGGGCGTTTCCGCTTGCGGCGCTAGCAGCCGCCGACTCCCCGCTCGAAACGGCCTGCACCACGTCGTAGAAGACGGCACCCGCGGCCGCGATCGTCGGACCGCTAAGGGTGCTCCAGACCTTCTGCAAAGTGGATGCGCCGCTGACCACGGCCTTCAGGAAACTCTCAACGTCGGTTCCGATCTTCTTGATTTCATCGAGGAAGTTCATTGCGATGCTCATTTCTGACGCGGATGCGCCGGTGGCTACTGCTGTTTTAGGTTGCCCGGCGTCTCCGCCGGAAGGATAGGGCGTTGATGCTGATTCACAAGAACGCCAGTGAAGTCATAGAACCATTGGTAGCCGTCGAACCTGGTTCCCGGCGCCGGCATCGTCGCACGCAGGGCCACCAGCACATAGACCACGGCTGCGCTGATCGGAGCCCAGTGCGCCACAAGGAAATTCCAGAGATTATTCATCGCAGTCCTTTCACGCTTCGGCGCGGTTGAGAAGCCCGTGCAAGTAGGGCAGCAAATCAGGGCGAGCCGCCACGAGCCGCCGATAGAAGCCGGATTGCTGCGCACGCAGAGAGGCGATTACCTGCGCGGGGTCGGCAGCGTTGACGGCCGCGAGCGTGGCGCCCCCGAGAATCCCATCCACCGAGAGACTGGAGCCGCACGTATTCAGTGCGCGCTGGAGCAGGGCCACGGCCTCATGCGGTCCCTCGTTCACAGCGAAGCTCAGAACGCGGTTGGCGACATCCTGGTCGTCGATGTGCTCAAGCTGCACCTTGGCCGCATACTGCTCGGCGTAGGCTTTCTCTGCGATGGCCAGCGCTTCATCGTGCGCGATCTTCGGCGCGCCATTCTCGACCTCATAGTAGCCATCGGCCATCAGGTCGGGGTGAGATGCGGACGCAAGCCCGAAGCGGGTCGGACCGCCGCGGTCGCCGGGGAGTGTGGTAATGTCGCCACTGAGCGACTCGTCTTCCTGATGCAGCACAAACTGCACCGCCTTATCTACATCAGCCATGGAGGCCTCCTTGTTCACGCGAAAGCGTTTGATGCGGGAGGAATTTCACTTTGCACACAATTTCGCGACCGGCTATACACTCACGGTCGAGGTGTCTGTTATACGCCATGGACCTTGTGCAGGAGCTTGCGTCGTCTGAATCGTCCGAACTCATCCGCACGATAGAAATGCCGGCTCTATGGTTGCCAGGTGGCCGATAAGCTCGTCCATAGACATGCCTGCGGCCGTCCCCCATGTCGCGTAACTGGCGACGACTGAGGCCGGCGCGGCCAGACTGCCGAGCGAAGGGCAAATAGTGAGTCGCGCGTCCTGCGCCGCAGCCGCAAGCTGCTGCGGGGTCGTCTCAATCCAGACGAGCGCCTGGGTTTGCGGCGCATCGGGGAATCGCGGGCACACCCAGGAGGACGCGTAGTCAGCCGCCACCGGGAGCGTTTGTCCCTGGGCACCGGTATAGACGGGGGATAGCATGAAAAGCGACTGCATCGTGCCCTCCTAGCAGACAGGTACAGCGTTGTGGATCAGCAGCTCAGTTCGAGCCACCAGGTAATAATTGTGCCCTTGGTCGTCAGCTGCATCGACCATGATCTTGACGGCATGGGAGATGTCTGTTGCAATGGTCGCCGAGGCCTGAAAGGCGGCTACCCATTTGCCGCCGAGGTAGACGGGCTCGACGGGCGACACCTTGTGCCCCGCAACCACGCGCCAGCTAGCTCGATCGCTGACCTGTATCCAGAGCACGCGGCGGTACACGTCCTTTCCCGCCGCGAAATCATACCCGCGCACCATGTCACCGATCTTCACGGCGTCCACGCGCGTGGGTCCGCGCCCCTGCACATCGACCTCCTCGGATGCCTCGGGGCAGATGCTGCCGACGCTGCCTCCGCCGGTCCCGGAGGTCGGCGTCGTGAACGAAAACGGACTGATTTGGGAGCGCCCGTCGAACTGAGTCTGAATTGCGTAGTAGGCATTCTGCGTCGGGCTTGGCGGGGCGACACACGCGACGGTGAGTCCTGCGATGCTGACGTATGGATACAGCCAGTAAAACGTCCCGGCAGTAAGGCCCGTGTACTGAAGCGACCCGGCAGGGATTGTGATGGTCGAACCGTCTGCCCGATAGAGGGAGGTCGTCGCCCAATTGAGCGTCACGGAGGTAGGGGTCGCTGAAAAACTGAGAGAAAAAGGCTGCAGGGGAATGATTGAGCCCTGACCATTCAAAAAAGTGCTGAGGTTCTGGTTCTGCAATGTAATAGCGGAACAGTTCAGGTCGCCCGCGGTGATGTTGCTCGCGTTGAGGTTTTCCACGTTAACGTTGGCCGCGTTGAGCGTGCCGGTTGTGATCATGTCAGCGGTGATGGCCCCGGCGGCAATCTTTGCAGCGGTGATCGTGCCATCCACGATTAGAGAAGCGTCAACCACCGTCTCAAGCCGGAAATCTTGTGCAGCTT
>JAJXXG010001261.1 GCA_021781255.1 Acidobacteriota bacterium | reverse complement strand
CCTTGTTGCTCCATATCGATTCCAGCCCGCGCTCGGCATCGGTTTCGAGCCGCCTTGCAAACGCCTTTGCAGAGCAGTGGAAACGGCAGAACCCCGAAGGCAGAGTTCTCCACCACAACTCGTCGCTGGAGGGCTTTCCCTATCTGGATGAGCTGTTCATCGATGCATCGTTTACTGCCGCGGAGACGCGCAGCGCCGCGCAAAATGAGGCGCTTGGCTACTCCGACCGGCTGGTGGATGAGTTGCTTGCCGCCGATGTGGTGGTGCTGGGCGCACCGATGTGGAACCTTTCCATCCCCGCATCGTTGAAGGCGTGGATCGATCTGATTGTCAGAGAGGGCCGTACGTTTGCATTCGCCGCCGACGGGGTGACGCCGCTGGTGCCGCCGAGCAAACGGGTCTACGTGTTTTCATCGCGTGGCGGCGCTTATCCGCCCAAAACGGCGTTTCAGCAACTCGATCATCAGGAGCCTTACCTGCGCAGGATTCTGGGCCTGATCGGGCTTACGCAGATTGAATTTGTGTACGCGGACCATCAGAGCAGCAGTCCTGAAGCGGCGGCCGAGGGTCTGGCGCGCGCCGAAGCCAGGCTGGCTGCGCTGATGCGGTAGAACAGCCGGAGCGTCACCCGCCGATTTTGGAATCCTGGGAACGCCGGATCTGCGACTACGAAGCTGCTGCGCCCATTTACACTCGACTGCATGAGATCCCTTCGTATCGCAGGGGTGATCCCTGCGCGGCTGCAGTCGACGCGCATGGCGCGCAAGGTGCTGCGGCCAATAGCCGGCCGGCCCATGGTGGAGTGGGTCTGGCGCGCGGCCAACGCCAGCGGCCTGATGAGTCCCGTGGTGGTTGCCACCGATGCCGAAGAAGTTGCCACGGCATGTCGCGCGCGAGCCATTCCCGTGGTGATGACCTCGCCTGCGTGCGCCAGCGGCAGCGATCGGGTGAGGGAGGTGGCACGCCAGATCGAGGCCGACATCTACGTGAACATTCAGGGCGACGAGCCGACGCTGACGCCGGATTTTTTCCCGCCGCTGCTCGCCCTGTTTGCGCGGCCCGAGGTGGAAGTGAGCACACTGTCCGTGCGCTGTCCGGAGGATGAGTTTGCGAATCCTAACGCGGTCAAGGTCGTGACGGCTCTCGATGGCCGGGCGCTCTACTTTTCGCGCGCCACCATTCCCCGGGACCGCGACCAGACGGGCTTCAGGGGCTATCGCAAGCATCTCGGCATCTACGCGTATCGCAAGGACGCTCTCGATCGCTTCGCCGCGCTTGCGCCGTCGCCGCTGGAAAAGCTGGAGCGGCTGGAGCAACTGCGTTTGCTTGAAAACGGTATTGCGATCTACGTGGCTGAAGCGCCGCGCGACACCATCGGCGTGGACACGGAGGAGGATCTGGCGCGGGCTGAAGCCATGCTCGAGACCATCGTTGATGGAAGCGCGCGCGCGTAGCTCATCGAGGCGAAAATGCCTTTCGTAGCTGCCTGCGTGAGGTTCGCCTCTCGGTGAGCGGCCGCGCTTCTTCGAGTGCCGCCGACGGTGAGGACTCGGAAAACCGAGGCTGCAACGAGCGATTGGCTACGCGCACCGCGGCCTGAATCCGGAAGCTTCTGGCTCCTTGCGCGGTAGCTTGCGAGCATCTCCGGCACGGCGGTCACGTGGCTGGACAGGCGAAAGATGCTGCGGAGTCCGGCCATGACACCTTTGGGCGTTCCGCGGTGGGCTTATAGGACCAGACCCATTGATATCGCTCGTCGATCGCTGTGTCCGTCGCGCACATGTGAATCATGGCATGCCGACATGTCAATTTCCTTGCGCGTTTTTGCCTACCTCGATGATCTGGAAGGAGTGGGGGATCATGGGCGGGCGCGGTCCGCGCATGAATGCAGGAGGGCCGCCCGCAGGGCGCGCCGCCGTGGGCTCAGGCGCCGGTTGCGCCGGGGTCGGCCCGTATTCGGCGGTGATCAGAAACATGTTTCCGGTTTTGGTGTCGAGCGTGATGGTCTTGGCGCGCAGCGGCGTAAAGACGGTCTGCTCGACGACGAAGCTTGTGGGTGAGTTTTCCTTGATGACCGTCAGTGTTCCGTCGCCCTGGGAACTGAAGACTTCCATGGTCTCGGGATTGAATGTGGCGCCGTCGCAGCCCACGCCGGTCGGCAGGTCGGTGATGATATGGCCATCGGCAGCCGAGAGGATGATCATGTTGTTCTTTTCGCGGCAGGCGGCAAAGAGGATGCCGTTCTTTGCATCGAGAGCCAGGCCGGCACAACCGCCGCCGCGGCTGGCGAGATCGTAGCGGCCGACCATCTTCATCGCATTGGTATCGATCACGGCGATGGCGGCCTTGTCCTCGATATCGACGTAGATCTTGCCGTTGCCGTCGAGTACGGCCTGCTCGGGCGCGCCGCCAATGTCGATGGCGCCGAGGATCGAGCCATCCTTGTCGTCGAGCACGGTGACGTTGGGCTCAGCGTGGCTGAGGATGTAGAAGCGGTGGTGGTAGGGATCGTCCAGGTAGCCGTCTGGGTGTCCCTGGACATCGATCTTCTTGATAATGGCGAAGGTCTTTGCGTCGAACATCGTTATCGGATTGGAGGTTGCGAATCCGTGGCCTGTGGCGGTGTCCACCGCCGCGCCGTGCGCGCTGATGCCGGGAATGTCGCCGACCTGCGCGAGGGTGTCGAGATTGAAGACGCCGATGTGGCCGTCCTTGCCGGAACGCGCAACGTACAGATTGCGGCCGTCGGGATCGGCGGTTACGTAATCGAATCCGCCGTCGCCGCCGACGATCTGGATCTTTTGCACCTGATAGGGGCCGCCGGACTGCGCGCGGGCAAGTCCCGCAAGTGGGAGAAAGAGTGAAAACACCGTTGCGGCAATTGGCTTGAACGACATGGCTGTGCCTCTTTCAAACGGATCGAAATTCCCTGTGTTTTGATTCGGACCCAGTACTACCCAACCGCCCATCGACTATACGCGAGTCAAGATGAAGATTGCCTGAAATCCGATGCGGCGAAGACAGCGGCGCGCATCCGGTTCAGCGCGGGAAGCAAAGCTTCCGCACCGAACCCGGACGGCGCGGAGGATCAAGCCACTTTTCCGCGGAAGACGCGCATCAGTCCGAAGACAAGCGCCCGCACGAGCGCCAGGACCGCATAGAAGACCGCGGCAACCGCCAGCGTGATGTGCAGTGTAGTGATCAGTTCCTTCCAGGCGGTGTGGAAGCGCAGAATGGCGTACACATTGACGCAGACGGCGGCCGCAAAGCAGCCGGCCAAGACCCACAACTCGCGGGCGATGCGACGTCCCGGGATGATGATGTCTTTCATTCTCTGAATCCCTCCGGCCAGGCGATCTCCTGCTGCTGCTCCATGGCGTTGTGACCCATCAGGACGCTTACGCCGGATCGGCACGCCTGCTCCATCATGCCCGGGATGGGCTTGTTGGCGCGAATGGAGTTGGCAAAGGCGGCCATGGAGATTGCCGTTCCATCATCCGTGCTTTGGTCCTGCACCAGGTAGCTGCCTTTGGTGTCTTTCTTGAGCTCCGGAACCCAGCTTGGCCCGCCGATGGGAACCGCGCTGAAAAATCCGTGTTCGATGCCGTTGATGAGCTGCACGATGCCGGGCGCCGGCGGCGGATTCTCGGAGAAGATTTTGCCCGTTTCCGCCTCGATGGTGCCCTCCGGTCCCATGATCTGCACTTCCATGCCGTAGAACCGATTGCTGATGAGCGAGTCGTAGACGACCTGCGTGCCGTTGGCGTAGCGATAGACCACGTTGACGTTGTCGTAGACCTCGCGACCGTCTTTCCAGTAGTTGATGCTGCCGTAGCCGGCGCAACTGACGGGATGCGCGTCAAGAAACCAGTTTGCCACCTGGATGTGATGCGACGCGAGTTCGGTCATGAGCCCGCGCGAGTAGTCGAGGTAGAGCCGCCAGTTCAAGCGGCGTTCGAGGCTCGGAAACGGGCTTGGATCGGGCCCGGTAGCCGGGACGGGATTGCGCCAGTTGCCGTTGCGGTGCCAGTAGGCGCGCATCTGGGTGATGGGCCCGATCCGCCCGTCGCGCACCAGTTGCAGCGCGCGCAAGAACACGGGGCTGAACATGCGCTGATGCCCGATCTGGAAGACCTTGCCGCTGCCGCGGTGCGCATCCGCGATGGCCTGACACTCCGCAATGGAGTAAGCAAGGCTCTTTTCGCAAAAGACATGCTTGCCGGCCGCGAAGGCATCCAGGCAGATGGGCGCGTGCAGGAAGAGAGGCACGGCGATGAGCACGCCGTCGAGGTCGGGCATGTCAAGCATCTGGCGGTGGTCAGAGAAGCCTCTGGCGCCTTTTACCTTGGCCAGAGCTGCCTCAAGATGCGGCGGGTAGTCGTCGCAGAGGGCCGCGATTTCAACGCCGGGCGTTTGCAGGAGGTTGGCGAGAAGAAAGCTGCCGCGCGTGCCCGCGCCGATGAGACCCAGGCGCACGCGGTCGGCGGGCGAGTTGCCTACGGGCTCGGCGCGCAGCGGCGTCCACCACGGCAGGTCGGCAAGCAGCGCCGATGAGCTCGCCACGACAGCCAGCCGCTTGAGGAACTCACGGCGCTGCGCGCGGCCTTGCGGCGCGGGCGAAGCAAGAGGCGAAAATTCAGAGTCCATATTGCCATTGGATGCAAGCCTGGTGATCCCGCTCGCAGGGGTGATAGACAATTTCTGTCGCGGAGACGCTGGAGAACTGGGCAAGCAGCGCGGCGCGCTTGCTTTCGGGGGTGACGAGCAGTGCTGTGGAAAGCACCTCAGCGTCGGTTGCGCTGAGGGTTGCGGCCGACATGGTGCGAAACCCTTCGATGGGCCGCCCGTTGTGCGGGGCGATAATCCGGCCGGCAACCGGGCCGTGTTCCCCGGGCCCGGCCATGCGGTTGAATGGAGCCGTTCCCGACGAAGAGAGCGAAGCATCCTTGAGATGAAAGGTGTGCACGGTGCGCGAGGGCTCAAACAGGTCCGCGATACCGACCGGCCAAGCAGGCCCGTGGGGATGGGCGCCGAGGACGGTGATCGAGCTTTCGCCAAAGCTCAGCAGCGCCTGCTCGACGCCTTGCGAGCGCAAGCCCTCGGCGATGCGATCGAGAGCGTAGCCCTTGCCGAAGCCGCCGAGATCAAGACTCATGGCGGCGCTCTCGAAGCGCACGGTGCGCGCGGCCTCGTCGAAGTGCACGCGCTCCATTCCGGTGTGGCGCCTGGCTTCGGCGATGGCATCGGGAGACGGTTCCTGGCCGCGCCCCAGGCACTCGCGCCAAAGATGGATGA
>JAJXXG010000603.1 GCA_021781255.1 Acidobacteriota bacterium | reverse complement strand
GCGCGGAGGGAATTGGAGGAGGCCGTGGGCATGATTATCTCTATTGTGCGCCTTCGCTGGAATTAAGATGCAAAACGCGGAGAGGAATCGTGCGTTTGGAATGAGCGGTTTAGAGGAAAAGTGAGACTTGAGGGGTTGACAGCGCCGTTCAGCTGTCCGCTGTCAGCTTCCGGCTTGCCGGTGGCCGGGTGGGATTTGTACTTTCCCAGGTCTCAGAGGCGAGACCTGGGCACCTGGCATGGGTCCATCGGAATGTGGGAGTGAGTTGATCCCCACTCATGCGCAAAAAACGCGCATGAATGGGGCATCCGCACTCCTGCCCGGCAATGGGTCTTCCATCCCCGGTCCCGAAGGCGAGGGACCGGGTCCACCCCCAACGCCCGCTCATCGCGATAAGACTGCGATGAACGGGGCACAGCTTCGTTTCTTCGTGGATACGGCTTCATGGCGTTTGACCGGGCCACCTGCCCACCTAAAGGTCTTCTTCTCGCAGCACGGAACGCGTGGGATCGCGCGGGTCCACGTGGACCTTCACGGTTTCTCCTTTGTAGGAATTTGCCCACACCGTGGCATCCTCTTCGTTGCTAAAACTGCGCTTGTAGGCGCCCATTTGCTGGTCGGGACAATGGTAGGAATAGGTGAGTGTAGCTAGGTAAGTAGGCCAGTAATGAACGGCTGCGGAAGATATGCCCTTGCTCTCAACAGCGGCAACATCAACAAAATCAACGATCCCGGAGACTGTCGGCCAGTTGCGACCGCGAGCGCGTTCAATCCACTGCTCTATTGCCCCCCAACTAACGGCCACGAGAATGATAGTCCCCGCGACCAGTAAGAACAGAATGACCTCGAAGCGAGTGAGTGGGCCGCCGCCAAACATCAGGATGCTAGCGATTGGTAGGGTGGTGGTCAGGCTCGTATCCATATGAACGCTCATCGTCAAAGACCTAACCCCTGAAGTGTCTTACCAGGGTGCGTCAGGCAGGTGGCCCGCTCATCGCTCCTGAGTATACGCGTTGAATTTGTGGGAGTGTGTGCCCCGTTCATCGCGGCTTGTTCGCGATGAGCGGATGGTTGGAAGAGGCTGCAACGCTGTTCCGATAGCACCAAACCGTACGGCCTCGAGCGGTTTCGGAAGGCGGAGATGCTTCCTTTCATCCAGTTCCGTTGCGTTCACCGTCTTCCCGTCGTGGGAACTCCGGGAGCGAAGGGAGACCTTCGAAGGAGTGGTGTGGATCGAGTTGGAGTGGACGGCCAGGCTCCGCACCGGGTGGGATTTGCGCTTTCCCAGGTCTCAGAATCGAGACCTGGGGCACCCGGCATGAATGGGGCACCCGGCAGGGTAGATGGGGCGGGAAGCCATCCCTTCCCCGGATCTCTGGACATGGACCTTCCCGTCGCCGGATTGTAGTATCTGGCGCGGAGGTAGTCGAGGCCGAGGTCCGGATCGAACTGTTCGCCGTGATAATTCAACATCACCCGAGGCGCATCCATTCACTCGTTTTTATGCCTTCTCGCACAACAATTATGAGCAGGATGATCAAAATCCCATCCAGAGTCCACGTAAGCAAAGAAAATGCGCCGGAACCACAGACTAAACATTTAGCTTGGTAGTGGGTGTATCCGTACCAATTCAGCCCGGCAGAGACGAAACAAAGGACACCCGCTATGGTGGTCCTTTTCGTTTGAATACTCCAACGGACCTTTCCAGGTATCAGCAACCCCGCCGTAAGTAAACTGCCTCCGATCAACAGCCCCAAGAGAATGAACAGTCGCCATGTGGTTATTCCTACACCCAACGTCTGTCTGGCATCCATATTTCCTTGATCCGCGGCTTTGAGGTACCAGTAGTTGGCTATAGCGCGGTCTTGAGGCACCCCTTGGCCGTTGGCGTACATGTAGCCCAGATCATATTGCGCTTTCGAAAAGCCCTGATCAGCAGCTTTCCGGTACCATCGAGCGGCTTCTGAGCGATCTTGTTGCATTCCTCTGCCTTCGTAATACAGGGAACCGAGGGCGCATTGAGCTTGTGGGTCGTCCTGATCGGCGGATTTGTGATACCAAAGAGCGGCTTCTGCAAAGTCCTGCTTTACGCCTTTGCCTGTCTCGTACATATAACCAATTGCGTATTGAGACATTGACTCACCCTGATCTGCAGCTTTTTGATACCAATGGACGGCCTCAGTGTAATCCTGTGGCACTCCGTTGCCCTGGTAGTACAAGAGGCCTAATTTATATTGAGCTTTCGAATCACCTTGCTCTGCAAGCCTATGGAATGTACTCACTTCCTTGGCGTTCTTCCGTTCGTTATCACGCTGGGATTTATGCCAGATGATCGCAGAACCGCACAAAACGGCAACACACAAAGCAGTTGCGATAATTCTCCAAAATGAATTCAATGTTGTGCTCCTGCGCCGCCTAGTGCGGTGCCCGGCTCTCCACCTTCCCCGATGCCACCTGGCGCCGGATGAGCGGCGGGTGGCCGACCCTTCCCCCGAACAATGCTAACTTACCTCCGACGTGGGTGACCCATCCTTACGCGGACTTATCGTGCAACGGTGGGTACCACAACCCTTCGCCCATCCGGGTCTCGCCTTTGTTCCCGCTCCCACGCCGTCCAAAACGACTCGATCTCCACCGTACCGCGCAGCCCGGCCGAGTCATGACGACAACTCGACCACGGCCAGTCCTCAGGCCTTGGCACCAGCCACCCTTATGTGCGGTAAGTCAGCATCGCGAAGGGTGTGCCACTCTTGACGAGTTGCGCTTTCCTGCCTGTTGAGAAGCTAGCGTGGGAGGGCGAAGGCGATGTAGGAGCCGCCGGTGGGGGATTTGGGGTCGCGTCCGCCGCTGGAGGCGATGACGACGTACTGACGCCCGTTGACCATGTAGGTGGCAGGTGTGGCCATGCCGGCGAAGGGCAGCGTGGTTTGCCAGAGGAGCTGGCCGGTGGAGGTGTCGAAGGCGCGGAACTGGCGGTCGTAGACGGTGGCTCCGATGAAGAGCACGCCGCCGGCGGTGACGATGGGGCCGCCGTAGTTTTCGCTGCCGGTGTTGGTCATTCCCTGGCGGGCGAGGTCAGGGTATTCGCCGAGCGGAATCTTCCAAAGATACTTCCCAGTTTTGAGGTCAATGGCGTTGAGCGTGCCCCACGGGGGCGCGATGGCGGGGTAGCCATCGGGATCGAGGAATTTGCGATAGCCGGTGAAGGTGTAGGCGTCGGTGCCGGGCGCGGCGGCGGGCGGGGCGAGCGTGTCGTGCACGCCGAGCCAGGCGAGGAGCGCGGCAAGGGGTTTGCCCGCGATGTCCGGCTGGGGCGGCATGAGCTTGCCGCCTTTTTGAATGAGATGCGTGAGCTGGGCGGTGGTGAGGCGGTTGCCGACTCCCATGATGGCCGGGAAGGACGGCGCGACGCCTTGCAGATGGTCGCCGTGGCAGAGGGCGCAGCGCTGCTGGTAGGTGGGGTTGATGGGGCCCGGTGGGGTCTGGGTGTCGGGCGCGGTGGCGAGCTCTTTGGCGTCGGCAGCGGAGACGGGGGTGGCGAGGAGGTCGAGGAGCGCAGCGAGGCCTGGGGCGTCGATGTTGGGGAATGCGGGCATGCGGCCGCTGCCGTTGCGGATGTTGCCGGTGATTTTCTTTGTGGACATGCGGGTGGTGATGCCGACGAGCGAGGGGAATGCGGGCGGCGAGCCGGCGCGGTTGATGCCGTGGCACATGGCGCACTGGCTGCGGTAGAGCTGCTCGCCGGGGCTGCCGGTGCGAGAGGCGGGGATGAGGCCGCCGGTCCATGCCATCTCCGTGGCGTTGACGTAGAGGATGTTGGTGGCGGGGTCGATGGCGGGACCGCCCCACTCCGCGCCGCCGTCGAAGCCGGGAAAGACGACTGTCTGCTGGCTGACGGCGAGGGGAAGGAACTGGCCGTTGCTGCGGAAGGTGCGGAAGGTCGTGAGCGCCCAGTCGTGGGCCTGCGGCGTGCGCGTGGTGAGCATGTCTGCGGTGAGTTGCTGGCGGGCGAAGGGCTCGGGCGCGTCGGGGACGGGCTGCGTGGGCGCGGTGACTTCACCGGGGACGGTGCTGGGCGGGAACGGGTGCTCGTGGATGGGAAAGAGCGGCTGGCCGGTGAGGCGATTGAAGAGGTAGAGGTAGCCCTGCTTGGTGGTTTGCGCGAGGGCGGGGATGGATTGGCCGTCGCGCTGGAGGGTGAAGAGCGCGGGCGGCGAGGGGAAATCGCGATCCCAGATGTCGTGGTGGACGCCCTGGAAGTGCCAGAGGCGCTGGCCGGTGTTGGCGTCGAGGGCGAGGAGGGTGTCGGCGAAGAGGTCGTCGCCGACGCGGTCGCCGCCGTAGAAGTCCATGACAGCGGAGCCGGTGGGAGCGTAGACGATGCCGTGCTCGACGTCGAGGGCCATGCCGGCCCAGTTGTTGGCGGCGCCGGCGGTTTGCCAGGCGTTGGGCGGCCAGGTGCTGGCGCCGAACTCGCCAGGGTGCGGGATGGTGCGGAAGCGCCAGACGAGCTGGCCGGTGAGGACGCTGTAGGCGCGGATGTCACCGGGCGGGGCGGGATGGGTTTCAGGATCGCGGCCGCCGACGATGATGAGGTCTTTGTAGATGATGCCGGGCGAGGTGAGGACGGTGGACTGAACCTGGAAGTCGCCGCGGAGGTCTTTGCGGAGGTCGATGCGGCCCTGTTCGCCGAAGGTGGGGATGGGGCGGCCGGTGGCGGCGTCGAGGCAGTAGAGGTAGTTCATAATGCCGGCGAGGAGGCGGGGATGGCTGCCGCCGTCTTGCGCGTCAGGCCAGTAGGCGAGGCCCCGGACGGGCTGCGTGCCGGCGATGCCGGAGTCGAATTGCCACTTGAGCTGGCCGGTGGCGGCATCGAGGGCGATGACTTTTTGTTTGGGCGAGTAGGCGTAGAGGGTGCCGTCGATGATGAGGGGGTTGGTCTCCATGTTGCCGGTGTCGCCGGTGTCATAACGCCAGGCCTGGGTGAGCTGGGCGACGTTGCTGCGGTTGATCTGGGTGAGCGCGGAGTAGTGTGCGCCGTCGGAGCCGCCGTTGTAGACGGACCAGTCGGCGGACTGGATTGGGGATTGCGCGCGAGCGAGCGGGGCGACGAGGAGCACGGAGCAGAACGCGACGAGAGCGGGACGCAGGGACATGCGGCGGAGTCTCCGGGGATGAAAAGGACGGAGCGATTGTTACATTCCCGCCGCGCGGATGGAAAGAGCGGCGGGCACGTGCCCGCCGCGCATGGCACGGTCGCGCATCGCGCTGGTTGACTCCCGACGCCGGCAGGCATAGGAT
>JAJXXG010000173.1 GCA_021781255.1 Acidobacteriota bacterium | reverse complement strand
ACCGCGATTCCGATGCGGAGCGAACTGGAGGAAGTTTTCATAGCAACACCTTCAACGATACGAGTGTGCGCTTACAGGGTCAACCATTCAGGCCAACAAGCGTGATGCACATCACATTGGACGCGCCCTGAATCCGACGAATTGCAGCCTTGTTTTCAGGTGCCCCACAGGCACTTTCACTGCGCCGAATCAAGGGTTTGCGCAGCTCGGTCCAGAGCCTGGGCCAGCACATTCAGTTGCTCCTGGGCCACTTCCGGCTTCCTGGCGTCAATGGCCTCGTTCACTCCCGGAATGACGACGGCAGAGTAGCCGGTGTATTCGCCCGGCGCGTAGATCGTGTGCTTGAACCAAGGTCGGTTGGGCAGTCCCGCTGGCGAAAGCAGATCTGCTTCCACGTCGCGCAAGTGCTGGTTCAGCGCCACGGGGTCCGCGGGCGGATTTTGCTCCAGCTCATGTACTTTACGTGCAGAAGCAGCAAAGCGGGCATCGGCGGCCTCGGCCTGCTTAAAGTCGAGTTGCAGGCCCTCATCGTCGGCTTTGTGGCTGGCGACATCCAGATAGCGCCTGATTGCAGCCGCATAGGCCTCGTAGTTGTAGGGAAGAACCTGAGTATCGGCCATGCGCAAGGCCTCCATCCCGAAGATCCGCGCCATCTCCTGCTCATAGAGAAAGTGTGGATCGGCGTTCATCACAAACCATGCATAGTCATCGAAGGCAGAATGATAAACACCGTAGGGGCCGTGCGACCCAATATCCGTTGAGGGTACACCGGAATGCTGGAGGAACGGCGTGAAGTCCGAACCGGAGCCCAGATCGCTTACGCGCACATGGTCACCCTGTGCGGTCAGTGTGTTGGAGCCGCGGTGCTCGTTTGCATCCTGTGGGTTTCCAGCCTGATGAAGACGCCATTCGTCAAACACCGTTCCCCCCAGCGGGCTGGGTACGGCCTTGGTCACGTTGCGAACGAACTGCTTGAGCGAAGGAACCGCTGCTGCGCCAAAATTGGGGCCGGAGACTCCAACGTCCGTGTTGAAATAGGCCACGGCGTGTGACATGAGCGCACTGTTTTGCTCAACCCATTCAGTGGATCCAATCAGGCCTTCCTCTTCTCCATCCCAGCTACAGAAGACCATGGTACGTTTGGGCCGCCAGCCCTGCTTGAGAAGCGCGCCGATGCCGTGCACGGCTTCCAGCATGGCAGCTGTGCCGCTGTTCGGATCCACCGCGCCGAAGGTCCATGCATCGCGATGATTTCCCGCCACGACCCACTCATTTGGGAACTCAGACCCCTTTACCTTGCCAATCACGTCCCAAATCAACCTGCGCTCGTAATCCTGCTTGGAGACAAGATGCACGCGCACTGCGCCAGTGCCGCCAATGTGATAGCGGAAGGGCAGCGCGCCTTGCCACCCCTTTGGTACGTCCGGGCCCTTCAGCGCGCGCAAAATAGGCGAGGCATCGTGGTAACTGAGCGGGATGGAGATGATATGCGGCTGGTTGCCTTCGGGGTTCATGCGACGCGAGTCCGGCAGGTCCGGCGTCGAGGCAAATCCGGGTGTTTCGGGGTCCCCCGGGTATTTGAAGAGATATTGCACAGACCCGCGCTGCACGCCCAGAGCCGGACGCCATGGGCCGTTCGGATAAGGGTCCCCGCGATAGTAGCCATCGTCGTGCGGATCAGAGTAGATGAGCACGCCCACCGCTCCGCGCTGCTCGGCAAGATAGACCTTCACTCCGCGAAAATTGGCGCCATAGCGCGCAATGACGATTTTGCCGTGAAGATCAATATGCTCTGCGGCCAGCTTGTTAAAGTCTTCCAGTCGGCCGTAATTGGCATAGACCACCGGGGCAGTCACATCGCCCGAGCCCGCGGACGCGTTAAAGGGCATGACGATCTTCGGATTGTCCTGGTAGGGGTCGTGCGAAACATGCTCGCGCGTGGGCCCAGTCATCAGTAGTTTGCCCGCTGCGTTGTAGGCCTCCACCTGCTCGTCCTTTGGCCAGTCAAGCAGAACCCGATAAGAAACAATCTTGGTCTCCAGGCCGGCCTCGCGAAACTTGCGCGCGACGTAGAGTGCTGTTGCATGATCTTCCGGCGTACCAGCGACATGGGGTTGCGCAGTCAGGGTCTTCAACTCCTCGCCTGCCAGACGTGCACTGGGCACGGCGAGGAATACATTTTCAATCGCAGCCTCGTTTGCCGAGGCCAGTGAACCGCGTGCTTGCGTGTTGCGAATCTCTTGGGCGGTTAGTGCGCAGGCAATCGCGAGCGCGGCCATTAGAAGGGCAACGAAGAAGGTACGATTGCGCATGAAAAAGCAGACCCTCCGGGGCTTCATCGCGGCCAGATTTCAAGACGCGTGAGCGCGAAGATTTCAGGCGTGCAGGGCTCAGAGGGAGCCGCCGCAACCATGGAGTTCAGCTTACACTAGACTGGGCGAGGAGACGATTTTGAGCGGCCAGATGCAGCCGGAACAAGATCCGCGGCAGGCGGACGAGATGGCTTTCGCGGAACTGGCTGCAATGCCGGTAGTCGACGAGCGCATCCGCTTTCCCGCGCCGGTGCGCGCCCTGCGCAATCGCAACTTCCGCCTCTTCTGGAGCGGAAACTTCCTTTCGAACATTGGCTCCTGGATGGAGAATGTGGCGCGCGGCTGGCTCGTGCTGCTGCTCACCAATTCGTCATTCTGGCTGGGCTTTGTTGGTTTTGCGGGCTCCATCCCATTCCTCTTCTTCACGCTCTTCGGTGGAGTCTTCGCGGATCGCCTGGACAAGCGCCGTCTGCTGCTCACCACGCAAACCATCATGATGGTCCTGGCCTTTGTGCTGGCCACGCTTGCCTGGCTCAAGGTCATCACCGTATGGGAGGTGGCGCTTATTGCCTGCCTCAATGGCATCACCATGTCCATGAACGCGCCCAGTTACCAGGCGATGGTGCCGCGGCTGGTGGAAAGCGAAGATCTGACAAATGCCATCGCACTCAACTCGGCGCAATTCAACATGTCGCGCATCCTGGGGCCTACACTGGGCGGTTACGCGATGGCCATCTTCGGCGTTGCAGGCAACTTCTTCCTTAATGGCTTCAGCTTTCTCGGTGTCATCTGGGCGCTGACCCGCATTCGCTATCCCGAGCAAGTACGCGGCCATCACGAAAGCGTGTGGCAAAGTTTGCGCAGCGGCTTCACATACCTGCACAGCGAACGGCAGATGCGGGTACTCGTCTGCATGACGGCGGTTGTCAGCTTTCTGGGTATTCCTTTTCTCACCTTCATCCCGTTTTTCGCTAAAGTGCAGCTAAAGGTAGGCGCAAGCGGGCTAGGCTGGCTGATGGCCTGCTCCGGGCTGGGCGCGGTCCTTGGTGCAATGACTGTGGCCGTGATGGGCGTGATTCGTCGCCGGGGCCAGGTGCTCACCGTCTGCGGGATCCTGTTTTTCTTAGCAATTATTGGATTTTGTTACTCATACAGCTTCACGCTTTCAGCGTGCCTGGCCTTCGTGGAAGGTTTCAACGGAATCCTGATGATCTCCTGCTTCAACGTGAGCCTGCAGCATCTCTCATCTGATGAAATGCGAGGCCGCATGATGAGCATCTATGCAACCAGCTTTCTCGGCCTGCCTCCTCTGGGTTCGCTGCTGGCCGGCATACTCTCGCGCCACATTCCCACGGGCCACGCGCTGGCAATGATGTCCGGCGTGGCCGCGTTGGGCTTTGTTGGCTTCTATCTGTCCTCGCCCTCGCTGCGAGGATTGGACTAGGCGCAGCGAGCTATGCCACCAGTTGGGCACAATGCGCGCATCGGCGGGCGGCCGCCGGAATCTCGCTGAGGCACTCTCCGCAAACCTTGGTGGGCGGCGGCTCGGGAGCAGGCGCTTCGGTCTTCTTCATGCGGGCCATCACTGCATTCATTGGCACTACAATCACAAAGTACACAACGCCGGCGATAATCAGAAAGGCGACCACGGCATTCAGAAAGTTGCCAATCTGAATGACGCCTTTGCCTAAATGAAGGACTACTGCACTGAAGTCCGGCTTGCCAATCGTCGCGGCAATCAGCGGGTTCAGCACGTCCTTCACCAGCGAACCGACAATCGCGTTGAAGGCTGCGCCCAAAATCACGGCAACGGCCAAATCAACCACATTTCCACGAAGAATAAAATCCCGGAATCCTTTCAGCATCGCGCCCTCCAATAGGTTCTATCTCTTTCAGCAATCCATCGCCCCGCACTGGTTTGCTACCAGATATGCGGACACATCGGGTAACCGGACGGGCTAAGGTTGTGCCCATCCTACACGCACTGGGTTACAGAAGTGGAAAAGAATTTTCCAGGATTCTGCGTGTCATGGGTAGGTGGCAAGCACGCCTATGAGCGTCAGAATCATCAGGTTGGTGTAAAGCAGAATCATCACGCCGGCGTGGTAGAGGTTCCAACTCTGCCGCAGGCAACGCGCCGTCTCCGTCATGCCCCACAGCGCCACAATCCATAACAAAATCTGCCAGTGTGAGCTGTGCAGGTCATTCACGCGGGGAAATCCCGCAAGCCGCAGGCTCAAAAGGAGAGCGCCAACTGACAGCATAATGGCGCGTACCAGCGACTTCTTCCGCAGTTCGAAGACCGGGGAGTGGGGAAGCACTTCACAGACTACTGTACGCCTTCTTTAGCCGGCTGCAACTTCCATTTCCTTCAGCGACTCGACATACGGAGCCCGCAACACACCGCGCTCGGTGAAGATGGCCGTGATATAGCGCGCCGGCGTTACGTCAAAGGCTGGGTTGCGAATGCCCACGCCATGCGGGGTAAGCTGCTTTCCGCCGTGGTGCGTCACTTCCACTGCATTGCGCTCTTCGATGGGGATTGCCGCTCCGGTAGGAGTCGCCGTGTCAATTGTGGACCAGGGCGCGGCGACGTAAAAGGGAATGCCGTGCTCTTTGGCGAGAATGGCCACGTTGTATGTGCCAATCTTGTTCGCTGTGTCGCCATTTGCCGCAATGCGGTCTGCGCCAACAACGACTGCCTGAATCTTCCCCGCCTGCATAAGGCTGGCAGCCATGTTGTCGCAAATGACAGTGGTATCAATGCCATCAGCCATCAGTTCCCACGCCGTCAACCTTGCTCCCTGCAGAAATGGACGGGTCTCGTCGGCGTAAACATGAATATTCTTGCCCTGTTCCACTGCCGCACGGATCACACCCAGGGCCGTGCCGTAGCCGCAGGTGGCCAGCGCACCCGCATTGCAGTGGGTCAGCACGCCGCCCTCATTGGGCAGCAGCTCGCCGCCAAATGCACCAAGCGTCTTGCACGAAG
>JAJXXG010000930.1 GCA_021781255.1 Acidobacteriota bacterium | reverse complement strand
CAATGGAATCTCCTTTCTCACTTCAATCTTCTCGGTGAGGTGGGCGCTCCACTAGCTCGGCGCGGAGCGATATGGGATTTGGGTCACCATTTCGTCTTTTGTCCTTCTCCTCAGCTTCGCGGATCTGGGACTGGGGAATGAACTGATCAATATCGTTGCGGAAGGCGTGGGGCATGAAGACCAAAAAGCGATCCAGCGCGCTGTGTCCAGCGCCTTCTGGATACTCGGGGCGGTGGCCGTCCTGCTGCTGTGTGCAGGCGTCGCGGTATATCCCCTCCTCCATCCAGGGCGGATTGAAATCGGTGACGATGTTCTCGTCTCGCGGGGCTGCACCATCATGGACAGCGATTTGCATTCGGTGAGCGCAGCGAAAAGGCTGGGGAATACATATGCCACATGGTTTGAAGGCAGGCAGAACTGGGATGGCGTGGAGTCGAGGGCGATCAAGATTGGTAACCACAGATGGATTGGAATGCATTCCATTGTGCTGAAGGGCGTCCAAATTGGCGAGGGAGCCATCGTTGCCGCCGGATCGGTGGTTACACGAGACGTGCCCGCCTGGACTGCAGTAGCAGGCAACCCCGCGAGACCGATCAAGGAGTTGCCAAGGGAGTTTTGACTTTTAATCGTCATTTGCCGATATACGTGGACTGCAGGGTATTCGGTGGAGATGTCCGCAAGGCTAAAGCGTTCCTAGGCAAGCGCATGGTCAAGATATATGGCAAGCGCAGCCAGTGTCTGCGAAAAGGAAGATTGCATCGTGCGAGTCGTTCATGTGTCGATGGGAACGAGCGGTGGTGGCGGGCGTATCGCTCTGCTCTTGCACCAGTCGCTGCGCAAACTTGGCGTGGACTCCCATATGGTGGTCCTCGAATCGAGTTCAGTGGTGGATCCATTCGTTCATCGTCCGCAGGGCTTTGTTCAACGGCTCATTGCCCGCTACTTGCGGAATATCGATAAGCTGCCGAATAAACTGTACCGTCAAAAGCTGAACACAGCGTGGAGCAATAATTGGGCGCCCGTGTATACGGCGCGTCAGGTTCATGCCCTGCTGCCCGATATAGTCCATCTGCACGTGATCGGTGCCGGTGTCTTCCCAATCCACGATGTCTCGCTGCTGAAAGCGCCGATTGTCTGGACGATGCACGACATGATGGCTTTTACCGGGGGATGCCACTATAGCGGAGGCTGTGAGAGATTTCGAGAGTGCTGCGGATCGTGTCCAGAGCTTGGGTCAAAGAACGCGCACGACTTGTCCGGCAGAAACTGGCGGAAGAAGGAAGCTAAGTGGAGGTCGCAGCCCATGGCGATTGTTTCGCCGAGCCATTGGATGGGGTCGCTGAGCAGGAGCAGCGGTTTGCTGGGCGGAAAGGAGAATGTCGTCATTCACAATGGCATCGATCTGGAATGTTTTCATCCGCACGACCCGATTTCAGCGCGCGAGGCTTTGGGCCTTCCGAAGGATAAGAAGCTGATCGGCTTTGGAGCTTCGCTCCTTCAGGACCCGCGGAAAGGATTGCGCTATCTCAAGGATGCATTAGAGAGCCCGGTCCTCCACTTCGCCGAAAGTGATTGTGAGGTTGTCACGTTCGGTCATGGATCTGCCGGTGAACAGATGGCTGGCATGCGATCGCACAATTTCGGGTCCATTTCAGATGATCGCCAGCTTGCGCTGCTCTATTCGGCGCTGGATGTGTTTTGTGTTCCATCCATCGAAGAAAATCTGGCCACCACAGCGATCGAGTCTCTTGCCTGTGGTACCCCCGTGGTTGCGTTCGGGATTGGTGGATTCCCCGACATTGTCGAGCATCTGAAGTGCGGATTTCTGGCGGAACCATTTGAGCCGCGGAGCCTGGCCGCAGGTCTTCAATGGACCTTAAACGCAAACCATCCATCGGACGGCTTAAACAGCATGAGAGAAGCGGCGCGCAACCGAGCGGAACTGGCTTTTGACAGCAGGGTGGTTGCCCGGAAGCATCTGGACCTGTACCAAATCCTGCTCGATGAAGCTTCGACGCAACGAAGATTGAACGCATGAAAATTCTTCAAGTGATAGCTTCCACCGCGGCTGAATCCGGAGGGCCGATTGAGAGCATATTGCGCAACTCCGAGGTGTGGGTGCACGATGGGCACTCGGTGGAAGTGGTGAGCCTTGAGGATGAAACAGCGGAGGGTCTGCGGAGCTTCCCGTTGCCTCTTGTGCAGCTTGGCCGCGGCATAGGCAAGTATCGCTATAATCCGCGCCTCGCGCCGTGGATACGCACCCACGCGAGCCGCTTCGACGTGGTCATCCTGAATGGGCTGTGGAATTACACTTCTGTCGGTTCCTGGCTGGGTCTGCGCAAGACAGCGACGCCGTATTACATCTTCGCGCATGGCATGATGGCGCCATGGTTTCGCAAATTCTGGCTGAAGCAGAGAGCAAAGGAGCTTTACTGGTGGCTTGCGGAGGGGCGCGTTTTGCGCGATGCTCGCGCGGTTCTGTTCACGACGGAGGAAGAGAAAATCGAAGCCCGCGGGGTATTCAAGGGGCACGGATATCGAGAGTGGGTGGTGCAGATTGGCACCTCAGAGCCGCCAGAAGCTGGACCACTCCAAATCCAGGCACTGTTTAAGGCATTTCCACGGCTAGAGGAAGCATCATTCCTGCTCTTCATCGGTCGGATCCATCAGAAGAAGGGCTGCGACATCTTATTGGAGGCTTTTGCGGAATACGTTCAAACGAATTCGGCTGAACGCGAGTTACACCTGGTCATGGCCGGCCCTGACCAAGTCGGCTGGGCTCCCAGCCTAAAGGGGCTGGCGCAAAAGCTGGGCGTCGAACAGCGAATTCACTGGGCAGGGATGATTGAGGGCGATTTGAAATGGGGCATGCTTCGTGCAGCGGACGCGCTGATTCTTCCGTCGCACCAGGAAAACTTTGGTTTGGTCGTGGCGGAAGCCATGGCTTGCTCGACGCCCGTGCTCATCAGCAACAAGGTGAACATCTGGCGGGAGGTGCAGGCATGTGGCGGGGGATTTGTGGACGAGGATACGCGCGAGGGCACGATGCGCCTGATTGCACGATTCTATTCACTTTCGCTGGAAGAGCGTGCTGCGATGGGGCAGGCTGCCCGGCGTGGCTTTTTGCAGTATTTCGAGGCGACACGCGGGGCGCGCAATCTGCTCCGGTCGATCGAGAGCGATCTGGGAACACAGCCCCTGCAGGAGGCCCACATAGGCGAGAGCTCTTCAAGCAAATGAATTTGCACCCTCTGCGCGACACTGAATGGGAGGGACAGGTAAGTTCAGGGTGTGCTCAAAAAGGACTGAAGATTCTCTTCCCAATGCAGTGCGCTCTGAATGATGTCTCCGATTCCCAGTGCGGGCTGCCAGCCCAGGACCTCTCTGGCTTTGCCAGCGTCTGCAACGAGCGTAGGTGGATCGCCGGGACGCGGGTCTGCGATCTGATGCGGTACCTTCCTTCCACTTCGATCTTCGATCACACGCAGTAATTCGGCGATGGAGGTTCCTTTGCCGGTGCCGAGATTGAGCGCAAGGGAGGACCCGCCCGCTGCCAGATAGTTGAGGGCTCTGAGATGCGCATCTGCAAGATCGCAGACGTGAATGAAGTCCCGCACGCAGGTGCCATCGGGCGTTGGAAGCTGGTTTCCGAAGACGGTGAGTGGCGGGCCAAGGCTGAGTGCGGCGCGCAGCGCGAGAGGGATCAGATGAGTTTCAGGTGTGTGGATCTCCCCCACCCGACCCGAGGGATGCGCGCCGGCCGCATTGAAGTATCGCAGTGCCACGTAACGCAGGCCATGTGCGACGGAATATGCCGATAGGACGCGTTCAAAGAAAAGCTTGGTTGCGCCGTATGGATTGATCGGCTCTTTCGATGAGGATTCAAGGATGGGCAGGCGCTGCGGGATTCCGTAGATAGCGCAACTGGAGGAGAAGATAAAGAGTCTGACATCGCTTGCGAGGACAGCATCGAGCAGCTGCAGTGCAGACTCGACGTTGTTGCGAAAGTACTTTCGTGGATGGAGGACGGACTCACCAACATAAGCCGACGCCGCAAAGTGCATCACCGCATCTGCATTGCGGAGGCAGGCAAGGACCCGGTCGCGATCACCGATGTCGCCCTCAATCAGTTCAAATCCCTTGGATAGCTTCGGGTGACCTGTGGATAAGTTGTCGTAGATAACGATGCTGTGCCCGGCCTCAGCGAGGGCTCTGACCGCAGCAGAGCCAACATAGCCGCTGCCTCCGGTGATGACAACCCGCATGAGAGCTCCAGAGGGCGTGAGATGCACCCAGCATAGCATGGGTCTCGATGCGGCCAAGAGAGCGACGGCGGATGCTTTCTTGGATCATCCGGCAAGGCAGAAGGGCGCGGCAGCCAGCCTGTGCATGCATCTGATGCGGAGAGATTGCAGGAAGCAACGAGTGTGCGATAGAAGACTCTGGGGTGGGTATGATTTCAGTTCTGATTCTCACGTTGAACGAAGAGAAGAATCTCCCAGCATGCCTGGATTCTGTGCGATGGTCGGACGACGTTCACGTGCTCGATTCGTACAGCTCCGACAAGACTGTGGAGATAGCAAAGAACTTTGGGGCGCAGGTGTGGTTCAGGAAATTTGACAGCTTTGCGCAACATCAGAACTGGGCGCTCGAGAATATCTCATTTAAGAATCCGTGGGTCTTTTATCTGGATGCGGATGAGCGAGCGACAGCTGAGCTGGCACAGGCGATGTCGCAAGCCGTCCAGAGCGCCGGGCCCAATGTTGCCTTCCAGGTCGAAAGAAGGGACTTCTTCATGGGCACATGGCTGAAGCACGTGCAGATGACTGCCCATTATGACCGGCTTTTTCAGCCGGGGAAGATGCGCTATGAACGGCTGGGACATTGTGTGTCCAGGCCGGATGGCCCGGTCGGGAGAGTTGACGGCTTTCTGGACCACTATCCATTCAGCAAAGGCATATCGGACTGGGTCAGTCGGCATAACTTTTACAGCACGCAGGAGGCGCAACAGATCCTGCTGAATCGGGAAGCAAAGAAGAAGGTCGATTTTGCCGCGATCTTTGTTAGCAAAGAGCGTTCAGAACGGAGACGCAATCTGAAAGAGTTTTACTATCGCCTTCCGGGACGGCCTTTCATGAAGTTTCTTGTGATGTACGTGGCGAAGAGGGGCTTCTTAGACCGGTCTGCCGGCTTTGCTTACTCGGTGCTCATGGGCTTCTATGAGTATTTGATCGTGTTGAAGGTTCGCGAGCTGGAGGCGGCCCTTGCACAGACTCCGGGAACCGCAGGGCAGATGCCCGGCAAGGCGG
>JAJXXG010000286.1 GCA_021781255.1 Acidobacteriota bacterium | reverse complement strand
TCGCAACTCTTCTATTAGATGCACAAAGCATCCTTGGAGAGGTCGACGGATAAGACACTAGCAGAGTTTGAACGGCGTGGCGAGTCCGCCTGTGGAACGCCACGCCGAAAACCTACTTGGCAGCGGCAATCGAGTCGATGTGAACGCTCTTCTTGGCCGCATCCACAGATGCGGTTACCTTCACGTGGTCGCCATAGAAGTTCTTCACCGCATCGGGGTTATCGATGCTCCACACAGCCTTCTTGGCCTCGTCCACGAAGACCGGCTTCATGCCGCCCTCAACGCACTTCTTCACGCACGCAGCGCCTGTTCCAGCATGCTTGGCGCCGCACATCGAATCGGAAATCCAGCCATTCAGCTTGGTGGCGTCAGCCGCATTCGCCGTCACCGCAATCGCCGAAAAAGCCAGTACCATTCCTGCAACAATCTTCTTCACATGAACCTCCGGGGAATCAAACGTTGTTCCGACCTTCATGATGCTCCTTCGAGCTACCATTGCACAAGGCCACAGAATTTCAAAATTTGGCCGCATCACAATCAGCGGGCCGCCGCTGTAGCCGGCTGCAAACCCTTTCGCCGCGCCTCCAGGTTCTTCAGCACCGTCTCATATCGCGCCGCCGCTGCCGAAAAACGCTGCACCACCTCCGAGGTCTTCACCAGAAATCCCGGATTCCGCTCTCGGATTCCCTCCAGCAGGTGCGCAAACTTGGCCAGCAGGAAAAACCCCTCGCCGTTGCAGTCCACAAACATGTCGGCAGAGACCGCCCCGTGCAGCACCAGCGCCGCCGCCATCTCCCAGTAGGTCACCACCTGCCGGAACCAGGGGTTATGCGGATCCGCCGGATTGCCCGCCACGGCAAAGAACTCATCCACCGTGGCCGGCCAGAACTCACCCGTCATCCAGGCCCGCGCCTGGCGCATCACCGGCTCCGTGCGCAGCTCATACAGCTTCAAAATAATCTCGGCGTCCGCCGGCGTTGCCAGCATCCGTTCCATCACCAGGTCTCCGCGAATGATATTACCGGATCGGGCGCAGTCCCGCTCCCATAAGCACACAGGGCCTCTCCCTCTCGGGAAAGACCCCGCCGCTTACGCCGGCTGCAGCTCTTTCTTCTTGCTTGCCTTCTCCACCACCGGCCCGTGCGTCTCCGCTGTCGGAGGCGGCGGCGCATTCCCGATGCGCTTCGAGTACGAGCAGGCTACTGCGGCCTCCGTCGTCTCCGCAGCCTTCTTGCCGCGCTTCTTCGGTGCGCTCTCTTCTTCCGCCACCTTCTTCTTGTTCGGGCACTCCAGGTAGACGCCGTCCTTCAGCGTCTTCTCCACCAGGTACGGGCTGCCACACTGCGGACACTTCTTCGGCACCGGCTTGTAGTTCGACGTAAAGTCGCACTTGGGATAGTTCGTGCAACCCCAGAAGACGTTGCCCCGCCGCGCCTTGCGTTCGGCAATATCGCCCTCGCCGCACTTCGGGCACTTCATCCCTTCAATCAGGTTCTGCTTCACGTACTTGCACTTGGGATACCCCGAGCAGGACACAAACTCGCCATACGCGCCCTGCCGCAGCACCAGCGGCTTGCCGCACACCGGGCAGGCCTCGCCGGTCGGCTCCGGCGGCTTTTGCTGCTGCTTCTGGCTCAGCTTGCGAATCGTCTTGCACGGCGGATCCTCGTTGTAGCCGGGGCAGCTCATAAACGGACCCCACGGCCCGCGCTTCAGCACCATCACCCGGCCGCAGTTCTCGCAATACTCTTCCGTATCGCCGGCCTCCTGCGCCTCGGGCGTATTCAGGTCCGGCTTGGCGGCAATGTTCTCCTTGGTGAACGTGCAGCTCGTCGGGTCCTTCTTGTTGTACGCCGAGCACGAGAAGAAGCTGCCAAACTTGCCCCACTTCAGCAGCAGCGGAGAGCCGCACACGTCGCACTTCTCGTCCGTCAGATGCTCCATCCGCTTGATGTCTTCCATGTTCTTGCTGGCATCCTTGAGCTCGTCCTCAAAGTAGTCGTAGAAGCCACTCAGCAGATCGGTCCACTTCTCCTTGCCTTCTTCGATGTCGTCCAGCTCTTCTTCCAGCTTCGCCGTGTACTTGGTATCGAAGATGTACCCAAAGTTCTTCACCAGCAGCTCGCAGACCACCACGCCGATCTCGGTCGGATAGAACCGTCCGCGCGATCCGCCGTGCTTCACCACGTACTCGCGATCCTGAATCGTATTGATGATCGACGCATACGTGGATGGCCGCCCTATGCCCCGCTCTTCCAGCTCCTTCACCAGCGACGCTTCGTTGTATCGCGGCGGTGGCTCGGTAAAGTGCTGCTCCGGCACAATCTGTTCCGGCTCCAGCGTCTTCACGCCGTCCAGGCTGGGCAGGCGGTTCGAGGTCTCGTCCTCGTCGCCCTTCTTCTCCTCCGACATCTCATAGACCTTCAGGAAGCCGTCAAATCGCAGCACCGATCCGCTGGCACGAAAGTCATACGTCTTGCCCGTCTTTGCGGAAGCGGCGGCAATGCTGGCCGTCGTAATGTCATACACCGCCGGAACCATCTGCGAGGCCACAAACCGCTTCCAGATCAGCGTGTAGAGCTTCAACTGCTCGTCGCTCAGGTAGCGCGCAATCGACTCCGGCGTGCGCGTGGCATCCGTCGGCCGTATCGCCTCGTGCGCGTCCTGCGCATCCTTCTTGCCCCGGAACTCGTTCGGCTTGTCCGGCAGATACTTCGAGCCCAGCGTCTTCTCAATCCACTCGCGCGCCGCCACCTTGGCCTCCGGCGCCACGCGCGGCGAGTCGGTACGCATATACGTAATCAGGCCCGTCGTGCCCTCCGGTCCCAGGTCCACGCCCTCATACAGCCGCTGCGCCACGCCCATCGTGCGGCGAACGTTAAAGCCCAGCTTGTTCGCGGCATCGCGCTGCAACTGGCTGGTGATGAACGGCGGCAGCGGACGTCGCTGCTGCTCGCGCGCCTGCACCGCGGTCAGCGACCACCGCGCCTTCTCCAGCGCGGCCATCACCTCGTCCATCGACGCCTTATCTGCCAGCGCATTGTTCAGGTACTGCGGCTTGCCGTCCTTGTCCTGCCCGTTCGGCACGCGCAGCGCCTCGCCGCCGATGCCCACCAGCCGCGCCTTGAAGCTCTTGTCCGCCTGCTTCTCCGGATGCAGTTGCGCTTCCAGCGTCCAGTACTCCACCGGGTTGAAGGCGCGAATCTCGCGCTCACGTTCCACAATCAGGCGCACCGCCACCGTCTGCACGCGCCCCGCTGACAGTCCCCGCCGCACCTTGTCCCACAGCAGCGGAGAGATCTGGTAGCCCACCAGACGGTCCAGCACGCGCCGCGTCTGCTGCGCATCCACCAGGTTCTTGTCCACGTCCCGCGCATGCTGGAAGGCCTCCTGCACGGCCTTCTTCGTAATCTCGTTGAACGTGATGCGATGAATCTTCTTTCTCTCTTTGGCGTTCCCGCCCAGCTGCAGAGCCAGGTGATACGCAATCGCTTCGCCTTCGCGATCCGGGTCAGGCGCCAGATAAATCTCGTCCGCCTTTGCCGCGGCCTTCTTCAACTGCTCAACGACCTTTTCCTTGCCGGGCGAAACAATCAGCTCCGGCACAAACGTCCGCTTCTTCAGCTCCACGCCAATGTCGTTCTTGGGCAGGTCCATGATGTGTCCAATGGACGCACGAACCTCAAATCCCTTGCCAAGATACTTCTCGATCGTCTTTGCCTTGGCCGGCGACTCGACAATCACCAGTGCTTTACTCATTGCCATCCTTAATTACCAAAAACCACTTCACTGTGTTCGTGCTGTTGGACTCGAACACCCTCATTCCGTCTCACCGGCGCGCCGTCTAAATTGCCTCTGCGCCGTCGATGCGCTCTCCTCCTCGAGAAAAACGAGCTACGAAAGTTGCAAACTAACACGGCAGACGGCTTGGTTTCCACTCGCAAACAAATTTTTTCCGGGCACCGCGTTCCGGAAACCACCAATTCTGTTGCCTTTTTCGCTGCTTGGGACTTGTGTAAAAAAATGCCTGCCGCCAACGCGCGCTGCCGGCCGCCAACCTCACAGGGTGCGCACATAGTTCTTGCCCGGCAACTGCCGCACGCGCCCCGCAATCTCCAGCTCAAACAGCGCCGTAAACACTTCCGAGGACGTCAGTTGCGTCTCCATCCGCTCCAGAATCTCGTCCATCTGCAGGGACTCGTCGCTGCGCAGCACCTCCAGCACCAGCGCCTCTTCAGGTCGCAATGCCGGGTCCGGCAACAAAGATGCTCCGGCTGCCGGTTTGGATTCAAACCCGTTCTCCGCCTCCAGCTCCAGCCGCACCTGCGAGGACAGCTCTTCCCACACGTCCTCCCACGTCGCCACCAGCTTCGCGCCCTGCTTAATCAGCGTGTTAGGCGTCCACGAGCTCTTGTTCGTCACGTTCCCCGGCACGGCAAACAGGTCGCGGTTCTGCTCCTCCGCGCAGCGTGCGGTCACGCGCGTCCCGGAGTTCTCGCTGGCCTCCACCACCAGCACCCCCACGCTCACCCCGCTCAAAATCCGGTTCCTGCGCGGAAAATTCTGCGGCGCGGGAAACGTCCCCACCGGCAACTCGCTCACAATCGCCCCGCCCGCCGCCAGAATCTCTTCGGCCAGCTTCTTGTTTTCTTTGGGATAGATCACGTCGATCCCCGTGCCCCACACGGCCACCGTGGGCATCCGCGCCGCCAGCGCGCCCTTGTGCGCACAGGTGTCAATGCCGCGCGCCATGCCGCTCACCACCAGCATGCGCCGCGCCGCCAGGTCCCGCGCCAGCATCTCGGCCACGCCGGAGCCATACGGCGAAGGATGCCGCGTGCCCACAATCGCAATCGACGGCCGCGCCAGCAGTTGTGCATTGCCTCGCACCCACAGCACCGGCGGCGGATCATATATCTCGCGCAGCCGCTCCGGATACTCCGGGCTGCTCAGGCTCACGATCCTCGCGCCGAGCGCGGTCGTCCTGGCCCATTCCTCCTCGGCCACCTGGCGCGCCTTGCCGTCAAACACATACTGCGCCACGTGCGCCGGAAACCGCATCGCCTCCAGCTCGGTCAACGACATGCGGAAGATCTCGCGCGGCGCGCTCCACTCCCGGCTGGCCTCCAGAATGCGCCTCGGACCCAGTCCCGGCGCCATCGCCAGGGCCAGCCACGCCAGACTGTCTTCCTCCGGGCGCGCAGCGGCCGCGCCAGCCTTTTCCTCGGGCAAACTTGTCATCTTCTGCGTCCGGCAAGCGCTCTCCAGCGCACCGGCATCATCCTTCACAACATCTTTGCGTTGCGTTCGTGGG
>JAJXXG010000138.1 GCA_021781255.1 Acidobacteriota bacterium | reverse complement strand
AAGGGTGTTTCTCACTTCGTAACGAAGACCCCTAGCGAGGTCGCAAGGTACTGGAAAGCTTTGACAAAGGCAAGCCGTGGGCCGACTCAATTCATTGAGCGCACCGGATGGGCTTGTTATACTGCATACTGACTTGAAATAATAAACATATCTAGAGGACAGGGGATGAACAGCATGGAACTCCAGCGGCTCCTTTGTGAGTTCTGGAACCTCGCCCGGACCGCGATAGCCCCATGCCGCAACGTAGGCGTAATGCTCATCGTCACGCTGGGCCTCGCTGTCGGGCGTCTGAAATTCCTCCCGGAAGTGGCCGCCACAGGATTCATTGCGCTCCCTTGCATCAATGCACATCAACTCGGCCAGTTCAAGGAAATCGGATACACGACCGGCTTTCTCCAGATTCTGGTTCAGATCGTCGCCGCTACCGGGCACGGTAACGTTCCGCCAGAACTCCTCGCGTAGAGTGCGGATTTGATCGATAGCAGTGTTCAGCCCATGGGCCGTGCGCGTCATACCGCAATCGTCCCATAGGATTTGTCCCAATTCCCGATGGAACGAATCGACGGTGCGCTTGCCCCGTATAGAGAGCAGTGTGTCGATCGTTTGCTTGACGGAAGCGAGAGTATTTTGCACATCGCTACACGATTCATCGATCTTCGTGAGTTCGTTTGATGCAAGATAATGTCCCACCGCGTAAGGGATGATGAAATATCCATCAGCAAGCCCTTGCATCAAAGCGCTGGCACCGAGACGATTCGCACCGTGGTCTGAAAAGTTGGCTTCACCCAGCACAAACAGGCCGGGAATGGTGCTTTGCAATTGGTAGTCGACCCAAAGACCGCCCATGGTGTAGTGAATGGCGGGGTAGATACGCATGGGAACTTTATAGGGATCGTCACCTGTGATGCGCTGATACATATCGAACAGGTTTCCGTAACGCTCGCGGACGGCATTCTCGCCGAGACGGCTGATCGCTTCCGAGAAATCGAGATATACGCCCAACCCGGTCTTTCCCACGCCCATTCCCGCATCACAGATCGCTTTCGCGTTGCGAGAAGCGACATCGCGGGGCACGAGGTTCCCAAAGCTCGGGTATCGACGCTCAAGATAGTAGTCGCGCTCGTCGTCGGGTATTTGATCCGGGGAGCGAGTATCGCCGTTCTTCATCGGAACCCAGATGCGGCCGTCATTCCGCAATGATTCACTCATCAACGTCAGCTTCGACTGGTAATGGCCCGACACCGGAATACAGGTCGGGTGAATCTGAGTAAAACAGGGATTCGCAAAGAGAGCGCCGCGCTTGTGTGCGCGCCAGATTGCCGTTGCGTTAGAGCCTTTGGCATTCGTCGAGAGATAGTAGACGTTGCCGTAGCCGCCGGTAGCCAGAATGACCGCATCGGCGATATGAGCACTGAGCGTCCCGGTCACCAAGTCGCGCGCGACAATCCCGCGTGCGCGGCCATCCACTACGACGAGATCCAACATTTCCGTGCGCGGCATCATCGTCACAGTGCCGGCATGAACCTGGCGTTCCAGGGCTTGATAGGCTCCAAGAAGCAACTGCTGGCCGGTTTGCCCGCGTGCGTAAAATGTGCGCGAAACCTGAGCGCCGCCGAAGGAACGGTTGGCCAGCAAGCCCCCATATTCCCGTGCAAAGGGAACTCCCTGCGCCACGCACTGGTCGATGATATGTACGCTGATTTGTGCCAGGCGGTACACGTTGGCCTCGCGAGCGCGGAAGTCGCCCCCCTTGATCGTGTCGTAGAAAAGGCGATAAATGCTATCGCCATCGTTCGGGTAATTCTTGGCGGCATTGATGCCGCCCTGGGCCGCGATGGAATGGGCACGGCGGGGCGAATCCTGGAAGCAAAAGCACTTCACCTTGTACCCTAGTTCGCCAAGCGACGCCGCTGCGGATGCACCCGCGAGACCCGAACCCACAACTATGAGGGGGTGTCGACGCTTGTTGGCGGGACTAACCAGCTTCATTTCGAAGCGAGCCTTCTCCCATGCTTCTTCAATTGGGCCGGAAGGAATCTTGGCGTCGAGTATCATTTCACAAACCCTGCCAGAATGCTGATCGGAATGGAGATATATCCAAGGACGATGAGAACGGCAATCAGCAGCGCAACTTGCTTGAAGATCTTCTCTCTGTGAAGCGAATGCGCGAGCCCGACCGATTGCAACATGCTCCATAGGCCGTGGCGCAGATGGAGGCCCAATAACGAAATCGCCAGCACATACCATGCTGAAACCCACCACACCTGAAAGCCAGAGATAAGGTTGTGGTAGACGTCACCCGGAATGAAGCTGGCCTCAGGATGTATGTATCCGGCCGCGAACTGCAGAACATGGAAGCTGATAAAGGCCAGAATGATGGGGCCGCTCCAGTACATGGTGCGCGATGCATACGTAGAATTGATCGGCTTCCAGTGGGAATACGGAATGGGCCGAGCCTCTTTGTTCCGAATCGCCAGTTGTATGGTCGCAATCAGGTGCAGAGCCAGCACGACCAATAGACCGCTCCGCACAATCCAGAGCAAAACACTGTCGAAGTGTAGAAACTGTGCGTACGCGTTGATGCGTGCCTGTCCGGCGAATATTAAGAGGTTGCCCAGAAGATGGCCGATGACGAAAAGGAACATTACGGCCCCGGTCACGGCCATGACGACTTTTTTGCCGTTCGTGGACCGCCAGAATCGCACCGTCCGAAACGGTCTTGATGCAACTGAAGCTGTGCTCATTGAACTGTGCAAATGAATAGGGGGTTCCATTCGGCTGTTCTTCTTGGCCGTCTGTCCACTATTTGTTCACTGCAGCGCGTTCTTGCAAATAGTCCATCCATACTCTTAGGTGAGACAATCGTCACGCCGAAAGGAGGAATGCGATTCAATAGACTGTATAGATTAGCTGCTCGAAGACAGAGGCTCACTCCCAGACAGACCCGTCCCAAGGCTTGATTCATTAGCAGCACGAGCATGGTTTGAAGGAGGAAAAATGAGCACACATGCAATGGTCCGTATCGAATCCGACAGTATGGGAGAAATTGCGGTTCCTGTTGCGCACTATTGGGGAGCACAAACCGAGCGCTCGCTCCACCACTTTGCGATTGGAGAAGACCGCATGCCGCCGAATTTGATCCGCGCTTTTGCCATCCTCAAAAAGGCGGCGGCCATGGTGAACCATGATCTCGGCAAGTTGTCAGAGGACAAAGTGGATCTGATCGTAAAGGTTTGCGATGAGGTAATTGGAGGCAAGCACGATGGTGAATTTCCGCTGCGTGTCTGGCAGACCGGTTCTGGCACACAGACCAACATGAACATGAACGAGGTAATTGCGAATCGCGCCATCGAGCTGGCTGGCGGACAAATAGGCAGCAAACGGCCTATTCACCCCAACGACGATGTGAATATGTCGCAATCGTCGAACGATACCTTCCCGACCGCGATGTACATCGCTGCGGCAACCGCGGTACATGAGCAGCTGATTCCCTCTCTGTGGAATCTCCACGGCGCCCTGGCGGCAAAGGCCAGAGAGTTCGAATCGGTGGTTAAGATCGGACGCACGCACCTGCAGGACGCAACGCCGCTCACGCTTGGGCAGGAGATGGGCGGCTGGGCCAGTTTGCTGGCGCGCGACATCGGACGAATTGATAAGGTGCTTGACGGCCTCTATGACCTGGCCATCGGTGGAACAGCCGTGGGAACCGGGCTGAACACGCATCCGGAGTTTGCGCAGCGTGCCGCGGCGAAGATCGCCGAATTGACCGGTCTGCCATTCCGCTCGCATCCCAACAAATTTGCCGCCCTTTCGGCGCACGACGAGTTGGTGTTTGCCAGTGGCGCGCTGGAAACGTTGGCAGCATCACTCATGAAGATTGCAAACGATATTCGCTGGCTCGGTTCTGGGCCCCGCTGCGGATTAGGAGAACTGCTCTTGCCCGAGAACGAACCGGGCAGTTCCATTATGCCGGGCAAGGTCAACCCCACTCAGTGTGAGGCCTTAACAATGGTTGCCGTCCAGGTTCACGGCAATCACGCTGCGATTGCCTTTGCCGGGAGCCAGGGGAATTTCGAACTGAGCGTCTTCAAGCCGGTGATGATTCATAACTTTCTGCACTCTGTGCGGCTGTTGAGCGATTCGTGCCGGAGCTTTACGGAATTTTGTGTGCAGGGGATGGAAGCCAACCTGAAGCGCATCCGCGAGTATGTGGAGAACAGCCTGATGCTCGTGACCGCGTTGAATCAACATATCGGGTACGACAAGGCTGCGAAACTGGCAAAGACCGCGCACCATAATGGTCTCTCCTTGCGCGAGGCAAACCGCGAACTCGGCTTCTTAACGGATGAAGAGTTCGGCAAGTACCTGCGTCCGGAGAAGATGATCGGTCCGGAATGAAACCGCCGGCTTGCCGTACCCTAATCGTCTGGCCTCTCCGTTACGGCATTTCCTCCATCTCCTGGCAGCGGTGATTTCTTGCCTCCAGCGGTTTCCCCAGCTAGCAGTGCGTCCATGGTGGGATAAGCATAGATTGTAGGCGCGCGGTTCTGCATCAGACCACCGGTATCCGCGGTCGGCCCGTAGTTGCTGTGCAGATCGCGCCCCAGCATCCGCAGCATAGCCGTCAGCTGACCTCGATGGTGGGAGGTATGCGCAATCCGGCGTGTCATAATCCACGCGCGAGAACGCATGACATCGAAAAACCTCGCGTCTGCTTCCCACCACGGCTCGCCCTTCGATTCGAGTACCGCCAGGCGCTTCGTGCTGTCGTCTGCATAGCGGCGGATGAAGTTGAGCCTGGTCTCCAGCGTCGGAAGCGGCGGGGCATCCACATCGATTCCCAGCATATTGACGAACCATGCATTTTCGCTCACGCACTGATGAACCATGTGCTCATGAACACTACGCCCCCGTTTGTCGGCTCGCGAGGTCCTGATCGCCAAGTCTTCTTCCTTGAACTCGCTCCAGATGCTCAAGACCTTCAGACGCTCAGTATCGTACGTGTCAGCCAGAAAATCGTATCGCATGGGGTACTCCCAGAGCCGGCATCAGGAATGACCGAGTCGCCTTCGCGGCTGGCCGAGTATCCATCGAACCGCAACGCAAAGCGTGGCGGTGTCAGCCTTCGCTCTATAGTTGTGCTGTTCTCGTCGCTGATCCAAGGAAATTGCAGGTCATTTTTTCCGGTCTTATCTTCTGGATTCTCTCAGAAGGGCAGTAAGGGGCGAAAGAAGTTGCACCGTCTTTCAGGCGAACTTGAGAATGAAGGCTGTCTTATCATCGACTTCGTCCTCCAGGCCCCTTGCACGCAGTTCGT
>JAJXXG010000911.1 GCA_021781255.1 Acidobacteriota bacterium | reverse complement strand
CTCAGCGCCTGCCACGCGGGCAGCGCCGTCCGCGCCGCCGCCACCGCGGCTTCCACGTCGTCGCCATTCCCCTTCGCCACCTCGGCGATCGCCTCGCCGGTCGACGGGTCGCTCGTCGTCTGGTATGCGCCGCTCCGCGGCCTCACCCATGCGCCGCCGATAAACTCCTCGAACCGCCGATGGTGCCGCTCCAGCCACAGGACAACTTCTTTCGGATCCTCCGGCGCCGCTCCGTACTCCATCGTCTGGAACTTCTCCGCAATGCTCACTGCGTCTCCTTCCGGCTCGCAACCGCCTACGCCAGCGGGTGCCGATACGTCGCCGAATAATGCCCCGTCAAATGATGCTCCAGCTGCCGCTCGATATCGCCCAGCATCCCGCTGGCCCCAAACCGGAATAGCGAAGGTTCAAGCCACGGCCGCCCCAGCTCGTCCTTCATCAGCGCCAGCCAGTCCGTCGCTTGCTTCGCCGTGCGAATGCCGCCCGCCGGCTTGAATCCCACCGCCATCCCCGTCCGCTCGGCATAATCGCGAATGCACCGCGCCATCACCAGTGAAACCGGCAGGGTCGCGTTCACGCCCTCCTTGCCCGTCGAGGTCTTGATAAAATCCGCGCCCGCCATCATCGCTACCCAGCTCGCACGCGCCACGTTCCGCAGCGTCATCAGGTCGCCCGTGCCCAGAATCGCCTTCAGATGCGCGTCCGCTCCGCATGCCTCCTTGAACGCCGCTACCTCGTCGTAGAGCGCCTGCCACTCGCCGCCGAACACATGCGCCCGCGTGATGACAATATCGATCTCCCGCGCCCCCGCTTCAACCGAGCGATGAATCTCCGCGACGCGCTCCGCCAGCGGCGAAAGTCCCGCCGGAAATCCGGCGGAGACCGCGGCCACCGGAATCCCGGACCCTTCGAGCGCCTTCACCGCCGTCTCCACAAACGCGTGATACACGCACACCGCGCCCACCGTCAGGTGCAGCTCCGCTATGTCCAGGCCTTCCACGATGTGCCGCTGCAGCGGGTTGCGCGCCTTGGCGCACAGCCGTCGCACGCGCTCCGCCGAGTCGTCGCCGCTCAGCGTCGTCAGGTCCATGCACGCAATCGCGCGCAGCAGCCATGCCGCCTGCGTGTCTTTCTTCACCGTGCGCCGCGCCACCTGCGTAGCCGTACGGCGCTCCACCGCGCTCGTGTTCACGCGCACCTGGTCCACCCAGTCAAGATTCAGCGGAATGCGGCGATTGCCTGCGAGCGCGCGTCCGTTCAGCGCCACCGGTATCGATGGCCCGGAATGCGCGCCGTGACCTCCCGGGCTTTGAGTTGACGTCATGGGTTGGAGGGCCATGCTTCCATCTCCAAACTGATACTTGAGCGTTCCACGCAACAAAAAAACACTGGCCCCTCCGCCATGCAGAGGAGCCTCGCCGGGAACAATCAGAACAAGAAGAATAAATCGACCGCTACGGCAAAGCAAACGGAGTCGCTCGCCTCACCACTCCAGCCGCAACAGCGAAACCGCCTGCCGCGGCAGCGTTGTCGCAATCGTCGCTTTCCCGTCGGTCACATCCAGCCATACCGGCGACCTGAGCAGCTCCAGTTGCCCCGCGGCCTTCAACTGCGCGTATTGCTCCGCGGTGGGCGCTTGCGGCGATCCCATCCGCTTCCACACCGTGAATGCATTGCTATGCCCGTCATCGATCCGGAACTCTTCGATTTGCGCCCGTTTCACCCCCGCCGGAATCCCGTCGATCGTCACGTGCACCTCCGCGTCCGGCGCGGATACATCGTCGTCGTCATAGTTCCACACCAATACGGCCGCCTGCCGTTGCGACCTGGTTGCCAGTGCATCCACGTCGGGCGCCTTGCGCGCACCGCTTGCCACCAGCTCATCGAGCGGGACCGCTCCCGTGCTCTCCGTCTTCACCCGCTCGCCGCCCATCATCCCCGTCATGCGGAAGAGATTCAGGATCGGCTTGTCGATGCCGCGCGTCGACAGCGTGCGATAGCCCTCGAAGTAGCCCCCGTCTTCAAACTCGAACGACCAGGAGAGCATCGCCGCCAGATTCACGCCCGCCCGATCCTGCATCTCGAACAGCGCCTTCACCGCCGTCGCCGTATATGCCGCATACAGCGGCCCATTGCGGTATCCATTCGCAGGGTTTTCCTGCGCCGAACACGCCGCGCATCCCTCCGGATCGGCCTCGCTCAAAATAATTGGTAGCCGCTTCAGCTCCGGATGCCTGGCCACAATCCGGAATCCCTCATCGGCTGCCTGCAACTCATGCGCAAGCCCCATCCGCACATGCCCATCCACCAGGCTCGGGCGGCCCTTGGGATGGAACGAGATGAAATCCAGCGGAATCGAGCCACCGTCGGCGGCGCTTCTGTCGTTCAGACAGTGTTCGAGAAATCGCTCAAGAAACGCGCTCGCTTTGGCATTCGCCGGCCCGGTACTCGCCGGCCCACCCACCTTGGCATCTGGGAGCGCCGCCCGTACGCCTGCCACCGTATAGTCGTACAGCTTGAGATACTCCGCCGGCGTTCCATGCCAATACTCGATGTCCGGTTCGTTCCATACCTCGAAGTACCACGTGCTCACCTGCTCTCGGCCGTAACGCTCAACCAGGTGCTCCGTGAACCTCCGCACCAGTTCCCTCCAGAGCGCGTAGTCCTTCGGCGGGTTGTTCGACGCGCCCCCCATCGTATGCGCAGGGAAGTGAAGCTGGTATTGCGTAATGCCCGGTACCGTTGCCGCCAGATCCTTCGGCATAAAACCCAGTTCCACCATTGGCCGTACGCCTGCCTTCGCAAACTCGTCAAAGGTCCGGTCGGTAATGGTGAAGTCGTAAACGGGCTTGCCCTTCGCGTCCAGATGAAAGACATTCGACGAGCTCCACTTCAGCTCCGCCACGCCGTCGCCTGACGTCAGCAGATGATGCGCGCGGATCGTTACCGGCTCAGGGCTCAGATCGTGCAGTTCGCCCAGCAACTGCTCGCCGTAGTGCATCGTCGTGTAGTTCGATTCGTCGTAACCAAACCAGTTCGTGATGGGGCTGTAGCTCCCAACCGGCTTTGCAAGATTGACCTCAATCGAAACCGGATCAGGCCGGGAAGTCTGCCCCAGGGCAGCCAGACTCACAAGACAGATCAGGATAAAGGCGGCCTTCCCCATAGCTCCCCCTGCTCACATCGTCAACCACGACGCCCGCGGCCTGCGCGGCCGCTCTCCGGCAGTTCAATCAGCTCAATCCTTCCCAGCCCCTTACAGGCATCGGGCGGGTAGGCTCCCTAAAAACCGTATAAAATTATGATAAATAAGCACTTAATAGAACTACAGGCCCGTAATCCGCTCCATCAGTGCGTCAAAGTCCTCAAGCCGCGCGTACTCGATAATCACCTTGCCCCGCCCATTGCGATCCTCGATCATGACCTTCAAACCCAACGCCCGCTGCAGCTCGTCCTGCGCCTCGCGCACATTGGGATCGAGAGGCAGCTTGACCTTGGGCTCCTTCTTGACCTTGCGCGTGGGGTCGATCATGCCCTGAACATAGCTCTCGGTCTGCCGCACCGACATTGAAAGCGCCGCCACGCGCTGCGCCGCCTTTTCAATCTCCTCTGCGCTCTCAAACGCCAGCAGCGCGCGCGCATGTCCAAACGTCAGCACACCCGACTCCACACGTTGCTGCACAGATGGTGGTAACTTCAATAGACGCAGAAAGTTAGCAACCGTAGCACGGTCTTTTCCGGTGCGCTGCGCCATCTGCTCCTGGGTCATGTGGAACTCGCGCGACAACCGTTCGAACGCCCGCGCCTGCTCCATCGCGTTCAGATCGGCGCGCTGCAGATTCTCGACGATGGTGATTTCCATCGCCTGCTCGTCCGAGACCTGCCGCAGAATTGCCGGGACCGTGGCCTTGCCGGCCAGCTTGGAAGCGCGCCAGCGGCGCTCTCCTGCGATCAGCTGGAAACGCCCGCTCGCCTGGGGCCGTACCAGAATTGGCTGCACCACTCCGTTCGCCGCAATCGAAGCAGCCAACTCCGCAAGTTGCTCTTCGTTCACGTGCGATCGCGTCTGAAACGGGTTCGGATCGATCTGGTCCACTGCAATCTCGCGCGGCTTGCCGCCTTCGGGCTCGCTCGCAGGGCCAAGATGCGGGCGCGGAAGCAGTGAATCGAGCCCCTTGCCAAGGGCGCGGCGTTTCAGATCGGAAACCGGAATATTTGACATCGACAATCCTCAATTCTGCGCATTGCAATTGCGGCGATAACATGTCCCCAGGCCCCGGCTGCATGATGCCCGCTCACAGCGGGCGATCCTCGCCGCGTTCATTCCTCTGCGGCCAGTCCAGGCAGGTGATCCCATCACCTCGCCCCTCAGGAGTAGGGCCAGAAAGTCACCTTCGCCTGCGGCCGCGCCGCTGCCATCTTCTTGCGCTCGATGGCTCGCGGGCTTTCCATTTGATTGCGGGCCAGGAACTCGGTCGTGAGATCGAAGTAGGCCTCTGTGCCCCGTGAGCGCGGGTCATACACCGCCACCGGCTTGCCATGACTCGGTGCCTCGGCAAGGCGTACGTTCCGCGGTATCACCGTACGATAGAGAATCTCGCGAAAATACTCGCGCAGGGTCTCCGTCACTTGCTGAGCCAGATTGGTTCGGTCGTCATACATGGTCAGAAGAACACCCTCGATCGTCAACTCCTGGTTGTATGCCGCGCGGACGCGCTCCAGAGTTGAAATCAGCTCAGAGATCCCTTCAAGGGCAAAATACTCGGCTTGAAGTGGCACAATCAGCGACTCCGCTGCGCTCAGTACATTCAACGTCAGCAGGTCCAGGGCGGGAGGGCAGTCCAGAAGAATCCAGTCAAAGTTCTCTCGAATCGGATCGAGAGCCCGTCGCAAGCGCAGCGTCCGATCCTCCGCCCCGGCCAGCTCAATATTCGCGCCAGTCAGATTCTTCGAGCCGGGAAGAAGCCAAAGCCGATCCACGCCCGCAGGAAGAATCACCTGATCCGCCGGGCTGTCGCCCACCAGCACGTCGTAGATGGAGTGTCGCTCATCATCGCGCTGAAATCCCAGTCCCGACGAGGCATTCGCCTGCGGATCGCAGTCGATCAGGAGCGTCTTCAATCCCTCCAGGGCCAGGCACGCGGCGAGATTGATGGCGGTTGTGGTCTTGCCCACTCCACCCTTCTGATTGACGATCCCAACTATCTTCCCCATGGCTTTCCAGACTAAAGGCAGACGCGTCTTCGCGCCCAGCCACTTGCATTGTGGGAAACCATGCCCCGCTGTGGAAACTGCCCCATCCAGCGCGCTCCTGATCTCCTGCA
>JAJXXG010001124.1 GCA_021781255.1 Acidobacteriota bacterium | reverse complement strand
CGCACAAGAGTTGAGTCGATGCCGGTGAACGAATACGTCGATCTCTATGGGATCGCATGACCGTCCGCCTTGCCTGAGCGCGGCGGCGCATGATTGACTGTTTGCCGGAGGACGCTGCCGAAATGGCTTACATTCTGGCGCTGGACCAGGGAACAACGAGTTCCCGCGCAATTCTTTTCGACGAAGCCGGCACGATTGCTGCCGTGGCGCAACATGAATTCCGGCAATTCTATCCGCAGGCCGGCTGGGTAGAACATGACCCAACGGAAATTCTCACCAGCCAAATGAGCTGCGCTGTTGAGGTGCTGGGAAAAGTTGGAATCCGCCCACGCGACGTGGCGGCAATAGGGATCACCAATCAGCGCGAGACTGTAGTTGTGTGGGAACGAGCGACCGGCAAACCAATTCATCCCGCAATTGTGTGGCAGGACCGTCGCACGGCAGGCTTCTGTGAGGAGTTGGAAGCATCGGGCGCGGGCGAGATGATTAGTGAGCGCACTGGTTTGGTGATTGATCCATACTTCTCTGCAACGAAGCTGAAGTGGATTTTGGACAATGTGACCGGAGCTCGCGCAAAGGCCGAGCGCGGCGAACTGGCCTTTGGCACGGTCGACAGCTGGCTCATCTGGCACTTAACCAGCGGCAAGCGACACGTGACTGATGTGACGAACGCCTCCCGAACACAGCTCTACAACGTGGTGAAGGGCGAGTGGGATGCAGATCTTCTTAAACTGTTTAACGTACCTGAGAGCGTTCTGCCGGAAGTGGCTTGGTCCAGCCAACATGTTGGCGAAGTGACCACGACGCTGGGGCTGGGTGGCGTTGCAATTGCAGGCATTGCTGGCGACCAGCAGGCTGCTCTCTTTGGCCAGTTGTGCTGGGAAAAAGGTTCGGCCAAGAATACCTACGGCACAGGCTGCTTTCTGTTGCAGAACATCGGAACGAACTTCATACGATCAAAGCACAAACTGGTGACTACGATTGCTGCGAGCGCGCACAAGCGACTTGAGTACGCGCTTGAGGGCAGCATCTTTATCGGCGGCGCAGTGGTGCAGTGGCTGCGCGACAATCTGAAGATGATTGGCTCTTCTGCAGATGTGGAGGCGTTGGCGGCCGGTGTACCGGATGCCGGCGGCGTTGTATTTGTTCCCGCGTTTGTGGGCCTGGGCGCACCGCACTGGGACCCCCACGCGGCAGGGTTGCTGATTGGCCTGCGCCGCGACACGCAGCCGGGGCACATTGCGCGGGCAGCTCTTGAAAGCGTCGCATTTCAGGTGGCAGATGTGCTGGAGGCAATGGAGAACGAGACCGAAGCACCATTGGCCGCTTTGCGTGTTGATGGGGGCGCGGCGGTGAATGACCTGCTCATGCAGTTTCAGGCAAATGTGCTGGGCGTGCCTGTGGTGCGACCGCGCGTGACTGAGACAACGGCACTGGGAGCGGCATATCTTGCGGGCCTGGCGAAAGGCTTCTGGCCGACGCCGGAGAATCTTCGCTCACGACAGCAGGGCGATAAACAATTTGATCCAAAGATGAGCACCGAGGAGCGCACTGCCCGGCGCGCACAATGGCGACGGGCTGTTGAACGCTGCAGGCACTGGAGCGAATAATGCATCGCGACGAAATGATTCGGCGAATACGGGAACACGCGACCGCGGAGCCGTGGGACATTGCTGTGATTGGCGGCGGAGCCACCGGAATGGGTGTGGCCGTGGACGCCGCAGCACGTGGGCTGGATGTGGTTCTGGTGGAAGCTTACGACTTTGGCAAAGGTACCAGCAGCCGAAGCACCAAGCTGGTACACGGCGGCGTGCGTTATCTGGAGCAGGGCAATGTCTCGTTGGTGATGTCGGCTCTGAAGGAGCGCGGACTGCTCCGCCAAAATGCGCCACACCTGGTGCACGATCTGGCGTTTGTAGTTCCAAATTACTCGTGGTGGGAAGCGCCATTTTACGGAATCGGGCTCAAACTCTATGACATGCTGGCGGGCAAATATGGATTTGGCGCAAGCAAACTGCTGAGCAAAGAAGAGACGCTTGCGTTGCTTCCTGCACTTGAGCCGGAAGAACTGCGCGGCGGCGTGATTTATTACGACGGTCAGTTTGACGATGCACGTCTGTTGATCCACCTGGCGATGACTGCTGCGGAGCAGGGTGCGGCAGTCGTGAATTACTGCCCGGCGACAGGGTTGCTACGCGACGCCGACGGTTATGTAAACGGATTGACCGCGAGAGACGCCGAAACGGGAGAAGAACTTGCAATTCGCGCGAAGGTCGTGGTGAATGCGACGGGCGTCTTCACCGATACGATTCGCCGCATGGCAGACGCGGAGGCTGACCCCTTGCTGGTTACAAGCCAGGGAATTCATCTCGTCTTTGACCGCTCGTTTCTAAAGGGCGACACGGCACTGATGGTTCCGCGCACAAGCGATGGGCGCATTCTGTTCGTGATTCCCTGGCACGGACACGCCGTGGCCGGCACCACGGACACGCCGCGAGAAGCCCCAAGCATGGAACCAAGGGCACTGGAAGAGGAGATTACTTTCATTCTGGAGACGGCGGGGCGCTACCTCACTCGCCCCCCTGCTCGAGCTGATGTGCTTGCTGTATACGCGGGGTTGCGGCCGCTCGTGAAGGGTGACGGCAAAACTGCAGCGCTCTCGCGCGACCATGTGATTCACGTAGATCCAAGTGGATTGCTGACGATTACGGGCGGAAAGTGGACGACCTACCGGCACATGGCCGAGGACTGCGTGGACCATGCGATTACACTGGGACGGCTTCGCGACGAACCGTGCCCAACACGAAACCTGCACATTCATGGATACAGACGCGAGGTTGATGAGCTGGGCAGTTTGGCCGTGTATGGATCGGATGCCGACGCAATCCGCGCTTTGTCTCAGGATCCGGCTCTTGGAAAGCGGTTGCACCCGGCACTGCCGTATATTGGTGCGGAAGTGGTGTGGGCGGCACGCAGCGAGATGGCGCGCACCGTGGAAGACGCACTCGCGCGACATACGCGCGCACTTTTTCTTAACGCACGCGCTGCGATGGCCATGGCCGAACCCGTGGCGAAATTGCTGGCCGCAGAGTTGGGTCATGATGCGGCCTGGATTGCGGCACAGGTAGAGCAATTCCACGCGCTGGCAGAGCAGTATTGCGTGGATTAAGTGCAAAGAACCAGACTGCCTCGAGGAGAACGCAATGGCCAAAGCCTGCTCGCACAGTGCAGACCACATGAAACCGGTGAAGCCGCGAACCCAGGGTTGCGAGGAGTGTCTCAAGACCGGCGACACCTGGGTGCATCTGCGTATGTGTCTCGAGTGCGGTCACGTGGGCTGCTGCGACGCCTCCAAGAATCGCCATGCGCGCGCGCACTTCCAGTCCACGCAACATCCAATCATCCAGAGCGCCGAGAAAGGCGAAAGCTGGCGCTGGTGCTATATCGACGAAACCTATTTGTAGCGGCGTGAACCGTCAAACAACTTCAACTGCGATCGATTTAGCTGCTGCGTCGAGCGAGGAAATGCGAAAGGTTCGAATCTGACCGGCTTGAAGTGGTTCAGCTGCGACGGAGGGACCCGGCGCATTTCCCTTCCAGCGAGCGCTAAGCATGGACGACAACGAGGAAAGATCAACCTTACCGCCACTGGTCTTACTTTCAGCCTCAGGCGCTGCACCCTTGAGAACACGGCAGGCAGCCTGAACCCCTTCTCCAAGCTCCACAAGCGCCTGGTCCCCGACGATACTCACAATGCGCCCGGAAACGCGGTCACCCACCTTATGCTCGGCAAGATACTCGTCGAGGCCGGTGGGGGCAAGTTGTTTGATGCTGAGTTTAATCTGGCGCTTTTCTGTGTCGATAGCGAGAATCTGCGCTTGGACTACCTGTCCGACATGCAATGCCTCTGACGGATGATTGAGGCGGCGGTCTGCGGTAATTTCGCTGATGTGGACCAGGCCTTCAATGCCCTCCGCAATCTGCACAAATGCGCCGAATTTCATCAGCCTCGTCACGGGTCCTTCGGCGCGCGCACCGGCGGCAAAACGCGTAGAGACTTCTGCCCAGGGATCGGCAAGGGTCTGCTTCAGCCCAAGTGAGAGGCGGCGTTCATCCGGCTGAATGGCGAGAATGACAGCCTCAACAGAATCACCCTGCTTCAATAAATCGCCGGGATGTCGGACCTTCTTGTTCCATGCCATCTCAGAAACATGGATAAGCCCTTCGATACCCGGCTCAATCTCAACAAAGGCGCCAAAGTCCGCAAGGCGCACCACGATGCCTCGCACACGCTCGCCGGTACGATATTTCGTGGAGGCATTCTCCCACGGCTCGGGCTGAAGTTGCTTCAGGCCGAGCGAGATTTTGCCGGAGTCGCGATCGACCTTCAGGACGCGGACTTGAAGTTCCTGCCCGACGGAAAGCACATCCTCAGGCTTCGAAATGCGCGCCCAGGCAATATCGCTCACGTGCAGAAGGCCATCAAAGCCGCCCAAATCAAGGAACGCCCCGTAACTCATCAGGCTGCGCACAGTGCCCGTGAGCACATCGCCAGGCTCAAGCGTGGCAAGGCGTCCGTCTGCTTGCTCCCGCGCCTGCTCCTCAAGAACCCCCCGACGATCGACTACGCTATCTTCGGCGGCTACGTCCAGCTTGGTGATGCGACAGATGATTTCGGTGCCAACGAGCTTTTCAAGCTCAGCGGCGTCGCGGGTGCCGCTGCGGCTAGCCGGCATAAAGGCACGTACACCAACATCCACAGAAACTCCGCCCTTCACCACAGCAGTGACAGTGCCGGGAACAGGAAGCTTTTGCTCAAATGCAGCTTCCAGTGCAGACCAGTCGTGCGGCTGTGCGACGCGGAATCGCGAAAGCTCGTAGTAACCCTCTTCATTGCGCCCTTTCACTGAGACGGGCACACTATCTCCGGGCTTTACAGCTTCCTTGCCGAAAGCAGTGAGCGGCAGTACGCCTTCCACTTTGTAGCCGATGTCAAGGAAGACCTGGTCAGCACTGACTGAAAGGACTGTTCCCTGCAGCTGGCGTGCCCCTTCCTCCGATTTGTGCGAGTGGGACTTCTCAAAATCGCGAAGCAGGTCGGCGAAGGATTCCGTTGGCTCCGGGGCGGACTCTATATGCGTTTCAAGGTGTTCGGGAGTGGCCGCAACCTTGGGCTCGATTGCAGCGTCGCTGAATTCGGTTGGGAGTGCGGAAGAAAATTCCGGGGTGCCTTCGTTTGTCATGGCGGTTGCTCTCATTGTTTTATGGCGAGCTGTTGCGAGGCACACCTCAGCAGCATTGTCACTATGGGAAGCGGGTTACCTTGGGCGT